>JBILBP010000266.1:0-4055 GCA_044353645.1 Planctomycetota bacterium
CGGCGGCGGCGGAGGTGATCCAGCCCTGCCAGACCTGGGTCGGGTTGGGGCGTTCCTGCCATTCAATGAAGCCGCTGGCGGAGATGCTCACCGAGCGATGAATGGGCGAGCCGTCGGTAGCGCGATCGTCCTTGTTGAAAACCAGATCGCTTCCCAGGTCGGGCCCCTTGCTCCAGCCGCCCCGAGCGAGGCGGCGCAGCAGCTCTTCGCGCGCGCTGCGCGTGGTGAGATCGCGGGCGGTCACCGGCACCGGCGAGAAATCACCGATCCAGCCGCGCACGAAGGGATGCTGGAAGGCAACAACATGTTCGGCGATGTCGGTTTGCGGCGGCGAGGGGATGCGCCCGTAGATGCTCACGCTCGCTTCCGTGGTGCCGGGACCGGCTTGACCAGGTTGGGTCCAAGCGGTGAGGCGAATGCGCTCGATAGTGTCGGTGACCTGGGCAGGCGTGCCGCAGGCATTGAGCAGTTCGAGGGCGCACGATCTGCCGATCGCCGCGTACCAGTGCGGCCACGGCGGTGCCGCCACGGGCGTGCTGCGATGGCTGAGGGTCATGGTCGTGGCCGTGCTCGCTGGCAGATCGGGCAGCCAGCGCGCCGCCGGATGCGCCGGCGGAAGTCGCGTCGGAGTCAGGATCAGTTTCAGCGTGCACTGCACCGCGCCGGGCTGCTCAGCCGAAGGTTCGCCCTCTTGGTGGGCGATGCGCACCGTGCCGTCGAAATTCAAGGGCAAGGGCTCGGGCCGATCACGGACCACCGGCGCGAGCACGGCGATGCATCCGCGACGAGTGAGTTCTTCGCCGAGTGCGAGGATCGCGGCGTTGGTAAACGGATGGGCATCATCGCCGGCGATGAGGATCACGCGCCAGGTCCCGGCATCGGCGGGGGCGCTGCCGGTGTGGGCGGTGCTGACGGTCAGCTCCGCGGGCTTGGTCACCTGGCCGGCTTTTTGCGGCAGGCGATAGATCCCCGGGAGGACTTCTGGGCCACCCGCTCCGCGCTCGGCGCCGTCGCGGATCAGCCACCAGGCGAAGGCGCTGGTGATCACCAGCAGAATAATCGGCAGCAGGCTATTGCGCATAGGCGAGCATGATGTCCATCACCCGCGGCGGGGAAGGCATCCCTGGCCGTTGCCGGCTCGCTTGCGCGGGATGCATCGATGGCCTGCTTGCGCCGGTACGAAAAAAAACCCCAGGCCAACGGCCTGGGGTTTTCTCGTCTCGAATCGCGTTGCGACTCAGACGTCTTTCATCGTCAAACCGATCTTGCGGGTGTCGGCCTCAACGTTGAGGACCTTGACCTTGATGGCTTCGCCGACGGGCAGGGTTTCGACGGTCTTGTCGCCCAGCTCGCTGACGTGCAGCAGGCCTTCGAGCCCGTCGAGGATTTCGACGAACACGCCGAAGTTGGTGACCTTGGTAACCTTGCCGTCGAGGACGGTGCCTTTCTTCAGCTTGTTGGGGATCTCTTCGGTCCAGGGATCAGCGGTGAGCTGCTTCATACCCAGGCTGATGCGCTGACGTTCGCGATCGATCTCGAGGATCAGGCATTCGACGACCTGATCCTTGTTGATCTCGGGCGCGGGGTGCGTGAGCTTCTTGGTCCAGCTGATGTCGTTGACATGCAGCAGGCCTTCGATGCCTGGCTCGATCTCGACGAACGCACCGTAGTTGGTGAGGTTCTTGACCGTGCCGGTGACCTTGGCGCCGACCGGGAAGCGATCCTTGATGGTTTCCCAAGGATTCGATTCGGCCTGCTTCATGCCCAGCGAGATCTCCTGCTTCTCGTGATCGATCTCGAGGATCATCACGCGCACCTTGTCGCCGACCTTGACCACTTCGTTGGGGTGAGCGACCTGACGGGTCCAGGACATCTCGCTGACGTGGACGAGGCCTTCGATGCCGTCTTCGAGACGCACGAACGCGCCGTAGGTCATCAGATTGACGACTTCGCCGCCATGGTTCGAACCGATCGGGTAGCGTTCGCCGATGTCTTCCCAAGGATTGCGGGTCTTCTGCTTGAGGCCGAGGCTGATGCGGTTGCGTTCGGCGTCGTAGTCGAGAACCACGACTTCGATCTTCTGACCGATGTGCACGACTTCCGAAGGATGCGAGACGCGGCCCCACGACATGTCGGTGATGTGCAGCAGGCCATCGAGACCGCCGAGGTCGATGAACGCACCGAAGTCGGTGATGTTCTTGACCTGGCCTTCGCGCAGGTCGCCGACATGGAGTTCTTTGACGAGATTCTCGCGGTTCTTCTTGCGCTCTTCTTCGAGCACCTTGCGGCGCGAGACGACGATGTTCTTGCGCTCGATGTCGATCTTGATGATTTCGGCTTCGACTTCTTGGCCGATGTATTCGCCGACGTCGGGAGCGCGACGCAGATCGACCTGCGAGGCAGGCAGGAAGACCGGCACGCCGATGTCGACGAGCAGACCGCCCTTGATCTTGCGCACGACGCGGCCCTTGACGCGATCGCCTTCCTTGTTGCTGCCGAGGACCTGGTTCCAGCCGATCTGGAGGTCCGCCTGGCGCTTGGAGAGGACGAGGTCGCCGGTGGGCTTGACCTCGACGATCATGACCTGGACCTTCGAACCGACGGCGGTGTCGCCGAGGTTGAATTCTTCGACCGGCACGACGCCTTCTGACTTGTAGCCGATATCGATGACCACGTCATCGTTATGGTGGCCAACAACGAAGCCGGTTACGATGGTGCGAGGCTCGAAAGCGTTCTTGCTGGTGTCGAGGCTGGCGACGAGGTACTTCTCATACTCGCTGCCGAGAATGCTCTCGAGTTCACTGGCGAGGAGAATGTCGTCGACGACATTGATTTGTTCTGGGAAGCGCATGGGGGTATTCACAGATGCCTGTATTCCAGGGATCTGCGGCTATTGGGCTACGGCAGCGACGACGGCGTCGAGCCTAAGTGGCGCCAACTGATGTCTGCGGACCATCCGCAGGGGCTCAGGGGCGTGAGGCGGAGCACACTATAGTCGCGATGGTCGAGTCAATGCGAACCCCAGGATGATGTGGTCGGGCTGCCGATGTAGACAGCCGATGTAGACCGCCGACGTAGGTCTGCATAGATTTTGCGAGTGAGCCGAAATTCTGCGTGAACCGCGACGCGAGATGGCTTGTGGAAGTCAGCCTGCGTCGCGTTAGACTAGCTGCCGTATGGGTCTGCTCTCGCTATTTTTTAGCATCATGATGAGCGCCCAGGTAGCGGCCTCGGAGGCCGAGGCTGCGTCCGTCCCGACGCAGACGGCTGAGGATCACGAGCCGACCTTCTCATGGATCCCCCGGCAAGCCCCGGTGCCGACATGGATCACCGCCGGGACCATCACTGGCTTCATCGGCCAGCGCGCGCTCAGCGGTGACGGCTGGCGCAATCTGCCACCGGCCTTCCAGCTCGGGGCCGAAGTGGCGTTGGGTTCACGTCAATGGTGGGTGCAGCCGGTGCTCGGGTATTACCACGCCAACGCGACCGGCGACTATCGTGTGGATGGAAGCGCGGATCTGAATCTGGCTTTCCTGGGTACCTATCGCGAGAACACGGCCCGCGGCCGATTGAGCGCCAATGTCGATGAGCTCGCTGCCGGAGTGCGTCACGATGGGCGGTGGGGGCCGATACGTCTCGTTGGTGCCGGCGGGGCCGGATGGGTGCGGGTGGCGATGGAGGACCGCCCGGCGGTCACGCCGTTCCGGACCTTTGCCAAGATCGACACCCGCCCCCGTCAGGATCAGGCACAGACGATCGCCGGTTGGGCGTCACTGAGCCTGGGGATGGATATCGCCCAGATGCGAGTGGGCATCACTGCCCGCTACTCCTACGCGCCGGTGCAGATCTTCGGGCAGGAGCTGCAAGCGGGGGGCCTGCAACTTGGCGCCCACTTTGGATGGGAGTGGTAGTGGATGGGAGTGGTAGTGGATGGTAGTGGATGGTAGTGGATGGGAGTGGTAGTGGATGGGAGTGGTAGCTGAGAAGCGCAGGTGCGGTCCATCTACGAACCTTGAGCCCGTTGCACGAGGCTCGCAATGCTACATACGCAGGAC
>JBILBP010000351.1:0-3119 GCA_044353645.1 Planctomycetota bacterium
ACGGCAGATAACGGAGGAACATGGGCAGCGATCCTTCGCCAAAAAAGGCAGCGGAGAACTTGGAAGACGCGCTCCCGAGGTCAACCCGACAAACGTCGGTCAACCTTCGAGGTTCGTGCCACAGAAAGTATTATTTTTATAGTTGATAACAATCCCTAGCTTTTCTTCAACCCGCTGCGTCGGCGGTGGCTGGCGAAACGGCACTACACGCCATGGCTCCTCGATCAGACGCAACCGACATCTCGGCGACCAGGCCTTCACGTGCGCCGGCGCGGATCCCGAGAGCGAGCGGCGGCCCCGCGGCTGTGTGCCGGCAGTACCTCAACCTCGGCGATTCCAGCACATGAACAGGCAATTGGCCCGTGGCTGGACGTGCACGAGATGGCGATCACCAGGAGGACAAAGAACTACGACGATATTAGCACCACTTACGCTTCCGGCTTGCCATGGACTGGCTGCAGTCGTGACCCGTAGCCTCAGGTGGTCGGGACGACCAGCGGCAACCACGTGCTCAACGCGGCCTGTAAGGTTTCTAGCTGGATCGGTTTGGTCAGGACCTCATCCATGCCAGAGGCGAGGCAGAGATCGCGCTCTTCGGAAAAGGCGCCGGCGGTGAGCGCGAGGATGGGGATACGCTGGCCGTCAGGCTCCAAGGCGCGGATTTCGCGCGTAGCCTGCAAGCCGTCCTTCTCCGGCATCTGGCAATCCATCAAAATGAGGTCGTAGGAATTGCGCGCGATGGCAGCGACGGCCTCGATGCCATTGCCAGCCATTTCCGCAGTCAGGCCCATCTTACGCAGCATAGTGAGCGTGACCACGGCATTCACGGGATTGTCTTCGGCGACAAGGATGCGACCGCGGAGCTTGCGTGGGCAGGGATTTCTTCCCGCCACTTCGTGGCGTGCGGAGACGTGAGGTGCTTTCCGCGTGCAGGAGATCTGGGCGGTGAACACGCTCCCGCGACCGGGTTCGCTCGTGGCGGTGAGGGTCCCGCCCATGAGCTCGCAGAGCCGGCGGCTGATGACCAGTCCCAGGCCGGTCCCGCCATAGCGTCGCGAGATCGAGGCGTCTGCCTGCGAAAATGGTTGGAAGAGACCGGACATCTGCTGCGGGGCGATGCCCACTCCGGTATCGGCGACCGCGAGGCTCAGCCACATTTTACCCGGTGCATCAGCCTGGGCCTGTTCGCCAAGGATCACGGTCACCGTCCCCGATTTGGTGAATTTCACCGCGTTGCTGAGCAGATTGAGCGCGATCTGCCGTACGCGGCCGGAATCACCGCTGACCTGGCAGCGGACCGGGAGCGCAGACTCCAAACGCAGCTCGAGGCCTTGCTGGCGAGCCTTGGGGAGGAACAAATCGAGGCATTCCCTGACCAGGGCCTGGGGCTCGAAGGCGATCTCTTCGAGCAAGAATTTACCGGATTCAATCTTCGAAAAATCGAGAATGTCGTTGATGATGGTCAAAAGCGCTTCGGCCGAGGAGCGGGCGGTGGTCGCAAAATCACCTTGTTCCTCAGTAAGGGGCGAATCGATCAGCAGACTCAGCATGCCCAACGTACCATTGAGGGGGGTGCGGATCTCATGGCTCATATTCGCCAAGAACTGACTCTTGGCGCAGTTCGCGGCCTCGGCTTCTTCCTTGGCTTTTACCGCCAGTGCGCGCGCTTCGCGCAGCGTCGAGACATCGGTGATGAGCACGAAAAATCCCCGGACCTTGCCATCCTTCACATCGGGAATGTAGCGCGCCAGGGCGTAACCGATCTTGTCGCCAATGGCGATTTCACGTTCGAATTCTTGAGGGATGCCCTGCAAGGCGGCGGTGATGTAGGGCAGGTTGAGCTGGTACTTTTCCTCGCCGAGGAACTCCTGGATATGCCGGCCGTTGATCTGCGCCGGCGACAATCCGAACCACTGACTGTAATCGTTGTTTGCAAAGCGGTTGCGCAACTGGTCGTCCCAATACCCGATCATCGCCGGTAGATTATCGATGATATGCTGTAGATGCGACATCGCCGATTCGGCGATATCTTTCTGCGTGCGCAGCTCTTCTCGACCGCGCTCGGCGTCGATCCGCCGGGTACGCTCGCGGGTGATGTCCGTGAACGACACCACGACTCCGCCCCGCCCGTTGGCTGACTTGGGAATGGGCGCCGAATTGATAGAGATCCATACCTGCGACCCGTCGGGGCGGTTGACCCCCATGATCACGTTGGTGCAAGCTAAACCGGTCTTGAGCGTGACCATCGCCGGATGGTCCGGGCCAGGGAAGGGCTCGCCGTTCTCCTTGATCGCCGACCAGCGCGGGTCGAGGCTGGTCCGACCCTTGAGCTGATCACCGTTGAGTCCGAGGATCTTTTCCGCCGCATAATTGTGATCAATGATCGTGCCGGTGTAGTCCTGAATGGCGATGCCGGTATCGAGGATCGAGAAGACGGTATTCAACTCATCTACCGCGGCCCGCGAGGATATCGCCGCAAGCGTCTGGTCTCTGCACAGAGTGCGCAGGGCGATCGTGCGTTCGACCTGACGTGCCAGTCCGGCGAGGGTCGCGAGCTTCTCAGCGGCGATCTGTTTCGGCTGGTGGTCGATGACGCACAGGGTACCGATTGGCAACCCCTGAACCACCAAGGGCACACCCACATAGAAGATCACCCGTGGCTCACCGACCACCAGGGGGTTGTCGTGAAAACGCAGATCCTTGGTCGCATCTTCGACGATCAGCGGGCTTTGGTCGGGATTAAGGATGGCATGTCCGCAGAAGGAAACCCCGCGTGCAGTCTCGCAGGCTCCGAGACCGACGCGGGATTTGAACCACTGGCGGTTCTCATCCACTAGGCTGACCAGGGCGATGGGCGCCTCGGCTACTTCCGCCGCCGCCCGGGTAAGGTCGTCGAAGCTTTCCTCGGGAAGCGTATCCAAGAGCGCGAGGTCTCTCAGCAGACGAAGCCGTTGGACTTCCTGTGGATGTGGTCCTGGTTCGAACACAGCGCTGTATCCCCACGATCGGTTACGGTAGTCTACTACACAAATGAGGACACCTGTCCGCCTACCGGACGGTTTTCCTATCTCGGGCTGTGTGATCGTTAGTTCTTCGACGCCTCTTTCAACAGTGCGTCG
>JBILBP010000064.1:0-10212 GCA_044353645.1 Planctomycetota bacterium
TACGGTAGTCTACTACACAATACCATACGATTCGCCCTCAGCCAAAAACTAAATCTGGGCCAGAATATTTATTATTAGCATGAGAGGAAGGCGCCGAGGCTCAGGTCTCGTAGCCGTTTTTTTCCAGTGCATGAGTCGATAAAAAATTTATTACTTTCATAGTCGGAGATGATCGAGAAGTCGATTGCCCCGGCACCGTCCTCGTGCCAGTAACCGGCGGGAGCGGCCCCGTTAGGCCAGAAGCGGCTTAGCGGGGCCCACGACTCCCATTTCAACGCGGAATCAGGGACTACCGAGGGCGGCCTCGATGGCATCGGCAAGGCGGGTGTGCACCAGCCGCCCGCGCCCGGCACCCGGCCCGGGGCCGAGCAGACGCTGAAAGCCCAGGCGGCGGGCCTCGGAGGCGCGCAGCTCGTAGCGCGGGCCGGGGCGCAGTTCACCGCCCAGGCCAACTTCGCCGATGGCGCAGAGATCCGCCGGCACCGCGACTTCGCGCCACGCCGAGGCCACCGCCAGGGCGATCGCGAGGTCCGAGGCCGGTTCGATGAGGTGCGCTCCGCCGGTGACGTTGACGAAGACATCGGCCTGGCCCAAGGGCAGGCGCAGGCGTCGCGAGAGTACCGCCAGGATCATCGCTACGCGATCGCGGTCGCAGCCGCTGACGCGGCGCTGCGGTTGCGGCGCCTCGGTCTGATTGACCAACGCCTGGACCTCGACCAGCAGGCAGCGGTTGCCCTCGACCGTCGGCACGATGCACGAGCCCGGCACACTCGCATCGCGATCGGCGATGAACACGCCGCCGGGATCGGCGACTTCGACCAGACCTTCGCTGCCCATGCGGAATAGGCCGATCTCATTGGTTGAACCGAAGCGGTTTTTCACCGCCCGCAGCACGCGCAGATCAGCATAGCGGTCGCCCTCGAACGAGAGCACGGTGTCGACGAGATGTTCGAGCAGGCGCGGGCCGGCGAGGCCACCGTCCTTGGTCACGTGGCCGACGATCACCAGCGACGTGCCGCTGCGCTTGGCGGCTTCGACGAGGGTCGCGGCGCAGGCGCGGATCTGGCTGACGCCACCCGGCTCGCCGTCGATGTCGCTGCGCGTCAGCAGCTGGATGGAATCGATCACCACCACGCGATGCTCGCCGGAAATCATCGCCCCGGCGAGGGCCAGGGCATCGCCGCTGGCGACCAGCCGCAGCTGGCTGTCCCTGATCCCCACACGGTGGCAGCGATCGCGAACCTGCGCCGTCGATTCCTCGGCGGTGGCGTAGAGCACCGGATGACTGCGGCCGATGACGCCGGCGACCTGCGCCAGCAAGGTGCTCTTGCCGATACCCGGTTCGCCGCCGATGAGCACCGCCGCACCCACCGGCAGACCTCCGCCGAGGACCCGGTCGAGCTCCGGCATACCAGTAGCAAAGCGCGCCGTGAGCGCGGTCTCTACTGCCGCCAGGGACTCGCTCTGCAAACTCGCAGCAGCACTGGCGTGCACCGCCGACTTGGCCGCCGAGGCAGCATCGGCCGCTGAGATCTCGGCGATCGAATTCATCTCGCCGCACGATGGGCAGCGTCCGGCCCATTTGAGGAAGGTGTCGCCGCAGTCACGACAGGCGAATGCAGGAGCTCGTTTAGCCATGAGGTTCGGAGTCTGCCGGCCAGCGCCACAGCTCCAGATGCTTTTCCCGATCGCCCTCGGTGACGGCGGGGATGGCGGCGGTACCTCCTTGCGTGCCCGGGCGCAGCCATGTGATGGTTTCATGACCGATCGCCACGTCGACGTTGAAGCCCTGGAAGTGCCCCTGGCCGCCGCCGCCGCCCTGCCGGTGCAGTCGCTCGACCATCATCTGCAACCCTGGCTGGCCAAGCTCCTGCGCGTGCCGGTCAGCGACATCCACAGTTACACCATCGATCGACGTTCGCTCGACGCTCGCAAAAAACCGCAGCTGACCTACGTCTATCGACTCACCGCTGCGGTTCGCGGCGATAGCCCAGTGCATGAAGGCCCCGGCGTGCAGCTGCGGCTGGCACCCCCTGCGCATGACGATGGCCTCGGGCAGCTGCCGCTGCTCGCTGACCTCCCCATGCACCCCATCGTCGTCGGCACCGGCCCGGCGGGGATCATGGCCGCATACCTGCTGGCCCTGCATGGCTGCAAGCCGATCGTCATCGATCGTGGTCGCGATGCCGATCGCCGGACCCAGGACATCGAGCATTTCCACACCACGCGCGAGCTCGACCCGGAGTCGAACTACCTCTTCGGCGAGGGCGGTGCCGGAACCTATTCCGACGGCAAGCTCTACACCCGCGTCAAAGACCGGCGTATGCGCTTCCTTCTCGAGGCCTTCGTCGCCGCCCGCGCCCCGCGGCACATCCTCTGGCGCCACCATCCCCATGTCGGCAGCGACATCCTGCCGCACATGTGCAAGCGGCTACGCCGCTTCATCACCGAGCGCGGTGGTCAATTCCGTTGGGAAACCACGATCACCGACGTCATCGCCGAGGGCGGCCGCTGTGCCGGTGTAGTCACCGCCAGCGGCGAACACCTGCGCGCACCGCTGACCCTGATCGCGCCCGGGCACAGCGCGCGCGAGCTGATCGCGACCCTCATCCGCCGCAACCTCGAGCACAAGGCCAAGGGCTTCCAGCTCGGCTGCCGCATCGAACACGATCAACGCCTGGTCGATCTCGGCCAATACGGTTGCCTTCCCGGACGTGATCTTCCGAAGCACCTCCTGGGCGCCGCCGAATACAATCTGGTCTCGCGCCCGCCGGCACGACGCGACGGCAGCAAGCCCGAGAACGTGACCACCTTCTGCATGTGCCCGGGCGGCGAAATCATCGCCGCCACCAGCGACCGCGGCCAGCTCTCGACCAACGGCATGAGCCGCTTCTCGCGCAGCAGTCCCTTCGCCAACGCCGGCCTGATCGTCAACCAAGAGGTCGACTACGACGGCGACGGCATGGCCGGCTTCGACTTGATCAACCGTCTCGAGAGCGAGTGCTTCAAGGCCGGCGGCGGCGATTTCTCTTGCCCGGCGCAGTCCGCCAGCGGTTTCCTGCGCGGCGAGGCCGGCGTCGCTCCGACCACCTCGAGCTATCGTCTGGGCGTGCGTCCGGGGCGTCTCGATCGCATCCTCCCGCCAAAGACGGTCAGCGCTCTCGGCGAGGCCCTGCGCTTCTTCGATCGCGTCATTCCCGGCTTCCTCGCCCACGGCACGCTGGTCGGGGTCGAGGCCCGCATCAGCTCACCGGTGCGCTTCGAACGCGACCCGGCGACGCTCATGAGTTCGCTGCCCGGTCTCTATCTGGCCGGCGAAGGTGCCGGCTATGCCGGCGGTATCGTCAGTGCCGGCCTCGACGGTCTGCGCCTAGCGGAAACCATCCTCACCGGCCGCCCGGCCTTGCGCGAAAAAGGCCCAGCTCAGGATTACGCTCCCGCTGGTTGACGGATCATGACGGCTGTGAAGCGCAGCCAGCCATGGCTTGCTGCCAGAAAAGATGACGCACCATCGGCGCCCGCGAAGGCATGCGTCATTGAAGATCTGGAGAGATGGCAGAGCGGTCGATTGCGTCGGTCTTGAAAACCGAAAGGCCCGAAAGGGTCTCGGGGGTTCGAATCCCTCTCTCTCCGCCAATTGAAAACACCCCCGGCCGCAAGCCGGGGGTGTTTCTTTTTGAAAATATGCCACAGGGTCTGAATGTAGAAAGGTCTGAATGTAGACACACAACCTTTTATAAAAGGTTGTGTGTCTACATTAGTGTAACGTGCTCAGTGTATCAACGCCTCCCATACTCCGCGCAAGTCCTCACCGTGGCGCAGGCGGCCGCCATCGCCGAGGGAACCGATCCGGCGCTGCCCGACATCTGCGGGGGTCGTCCAGGAATCGCCGGGGCTGAGGTGCTGCTCCTGGAGGAAATGCAGGGCCAGGCCAGCACGCTCGAGATCCGTGGTGTTGGCGCCGGTGGCATGGGCTACGCCGTAGTTGAAGAACAGTACTCCACCGGCAGGCAGTTCGATGTGCCGGGCCGTGGCGGGATCGATGACATCGGCGCAGGTCACGTGATGGTCGCTGCCAGCGTCGCGACGATGGGCCAGGTCAAGTCGGTGGCTGCCGGGGATGATCTGTATGGTGCCATTGGCCCGATTGGCGTCGTGAAGGGAGATCCACATGCCGGTGCCGGCATCAACGACCGAGGAGCAGAAGTAGGCGTTGTCCGTGTGCCAGTTGGTGCCCACGCCATGCCGACCCGGCTTGAGGAAGATCTGGTCGAGGTGCTGGAAGGCGCTGTCGCCCAGGAGGCCGATGATCGCTGCCCGGACCTTCGCCGCGTAGGCCAGGGCACGGATGGGCCGGCTGTGGGGGCCGACCGGGCAAATTTGCAGATTGAGGGCGGTCGTCGCCGTGGTCGCCCCTTCGCCAGTGGTAGCGACATTGCGCAGTTTGCCATCGTCCTTGAGAACTTGCAGTTCGTTGCGCAGGACGGCGACCTCCGCCGGTTGGAAGAAGTCGGGCACCGCCACCCATCCATGGGTGCGCCAGTGGGCGATCTCGCCCTCGGTCAGGCCGGTACGGGTTGCAGGAGTAGGTACGGGGGCGGGAGTGCTCATGACATCAGTATATGCCGGTCGTCAGCGTCGTCGTTCGCGGTGGTGGTATCGAAGTACGCCGGAATGGAATTCAGCCCGGGGCGCTGCGAAACGTCCGGGGTGAGACGCCGACGTGCCGGGTGAAGGCGCGGGTGAATTCTGCCAGACGTCCATATCCCAACTGGCTAGCGATGGCCCCAACCTGCAGGTCCGTCTCCAGCAAAAGGTGCTTGGCCCGTTCGATCCGCAGGTGGGCGAGGAATTCCCGCGGAGCGCGGCCATAGGCTCGCTTGAACCGATGACGCAGGGAGTCGTACTTCGGCACCCGCCGGGCCAGGGCGGCGGTCACATCTGCATCCGGAGCCTCCAAATGCTCGTGGAGAACCTCCCACAGGTTGGCCAGCTCCGAGTCCGTCGCCAGGCCGGGTGGTTCAGTGGGAAAGGGCTCATCCCATCGGCTGGCTGCGATCAGAAGCAGGCGTAACCAGCCTGACACCGCCGCTAGGTGGCCAGCCTGCTGCGATTGCATGGATTCGACGATCATGCGCGCGAATAGAGTTTGGAACCCCGCCAGTCGCACGGCATCAAGGTGCCAGACCCGGCGCTCGGGATCGGGATCTGCCAGCCGTGGGCAGGCGCGTTCCAGCGCGGGGTCCCGTTCATAGTGGACGAGCCACAGGTGGGGTTCCTGGTCCGTGGCATTTCGGTAGCCATGGCATTCGCCATGCCGGAACAGGAACACCGTCCCCGGTGACGCTTCTCGCTCCACCCCGCCATGGCGGATGGTGGTCCCCATGTTCGCAACGAGGCAGATTTCATCGCAGGTGTGGTGGACATGGCCCGAAAAACTACCGCCCCGGGCGGTCAGACCGCAGGTCCAGGACACGGGATGTGGCAACCATGTCATGAAGATACCGTAGGCTATCATCCCCTCCGACGGAAGCGTCCACCTGAGCGGGACCAGCGCATCCACGGACCATCAACGCGGATGAACTTGATTGGCAGGTCATCACGAATGCGCCCATGGGCCTCGGGGTCATCATCGTCGAGAACAGACCGGTCTATTCAGACAAGCGGCATCGAGAGTGGGGTGAATGACCGTGGACGCAGGGGGAAGTTGTCTATCTCCGTACTCGACGTCCATTCGAAGCGCAGGAGCAGCCACGCGAACGTTGAAATTCACGTTGTCGTTATGACTTCTTCTTCCCCATTATGGTGCCCTGGCTAGAAGCCAGGGTACATCTGACATGGGATTTTGCCGAGACTAAAGTGAACTTGCATCCTTTGTTGAATGCGGCTTCTACCGGCGGACTGCGTACCTTTCATTGTCCCTTTCATTGTACCTTTCATGCGGAAACTCTTCGACAAAGCCTCGTCACCGTACTCGGGCGAGCTTAGGTCGGGATCAGGCCATGGGTCTTCAAGAGGATGAACATCTGCTCGAGATCGATGGGCTTGGCGAGGTAGCCGTTGCACTGTTCACAGCACACGGCGGAGATGTCCTTGCCGTCCGTCCGGGAGGTGGCGCTGATGAAGATCCTGGTGTGGGGTTCGCTGGCATGCGCTTGTTCCGTCACGAGGGTGCGCAGCGTCATCAGGGCGGTCTGACAATCCATGTCCGGCATCATGAGGTCGAGGGTGATCAACCGGAACGGGCGCTGATCGGCCAGAGCACGGCGTACGGCTTCGATGGCCTCGCTGCCGCTGGTCGCTTCTTCGACCGTGCCATATGCGCGTAGGGCCGCGCACAGCACCTTCCGGCATACGGGGTCATCATCGACGATGAGGCAGCGCATCGCTGAGCATACCCTCGGAAAGGGTGGTTGGTCAACCATGACCACCATCCTTCCAGCTTCTCAAACGCCACCATGCGTCGATAGTGAGACGATGCCTGAACTCCAGCTCGATGGCTTGCCAGGTCCAACATTGATCCATGGCGGTCTGGCGCCCGGCAACCTCGCCAGCCTCGCCCACGCCCAGTGCCGATCTCAGCCGCGCGCCGGCGCCCGCGCTTGCCTGGCGAAGATGCGCGCGGTCATGGACCTCGGCGTGACCCAGGCTTTTCTGCCGCCACTGCTGCGCCCGGATAAAGGATTCCTGCAGGCCTGTGGTTATACGGCGCAGACAGCACCGCCGTATCTGTTGCATGCGGCGGGCTCGACCGCCTATCAATGGACGGCCAACGTCGGCACCTGTGCCGCCGCCACCGACACCGCCGACGGGCGCGCCCGGATCGTCGTCGCCAATCTCGCGGTGATGCTGCATCGCAGTCGTGAGGCTCCGCTACGGGCGCAGCAGCTGCGGGAGCTCCTGCCCCTGCAGGTCGTCGATGCCCTGCCGCCGCACGCCAGCCTGGGCGATGAAGGCGCCGCCAATCACAGCCGTGTAGTCGGGCCGGCCGGCGTCTGCCATGTCTTTGTTTATGGCCATGATGGGGATGCCACTCTTACAGCGTCCACGCGCCTGCCCACACGTCAGAGTCTGACTGCCAGCCAGGCCGTGGCCCGCCTACTGCAGCTGCCGCCGGAACGCTGCCTGTTCGTACGCCAGTCGCCGTTGGCCATCGATGCCGGTGCCTTCCATAATGATGTGGTGATGGTCGGTGCCGAAGACCATCTCCTGCTGCACGAGCATGCGTGGGTTGATCAGTCGACGGTGCTCGCAGAGCTGCAACGCCGCTGCGGCCGATTGCACATCCGCGAAGTCACGAGCACAGAGCTGAGCTTGACGGAAGCCGTCGCCAGCTACCTCTTCAACGCTCAACTGCTCGACACGCCCGGCGGGTGGACGCTGGTCGCACCCGAAGAATGCGCCAGCGGGCCAGCGGCGACCCTCATCGCGCGCTTGCGTGACGAGGGTTTCATCAGCCAGGTCCGCTTGATCCAGGTGCGTGAAAGTATGCGTGGCGGCGGTGGCCCGGCATGCCTGCGGCTACGTGTGCCGTTGACCGACGCCGAGCTTGTCCGCGTGCACCCCGGCATCCGCCTGACCCCGGCGCGCATCACCGCCCTCGAGCAGTGGGTCGATAAGCATTATCGCGAAGAGCTCGTGCCTGCCGAGCTCGCCGATCCGCAGCTGTTCGCCGAGGCCCACCAGGCGGCATCGGCGTTGGCGCGGATGCTGCAGATTCCGGAGATGACCCCATGATGCTCGCCCTCTCGATCGTGGTGCGCCCGCAAAAGGCTGAATTATTGTGCCAGCGCCTGCTGCAGAGCGGCCTGGTCGATGAACTGGCGGCCGCCGAATGCCGCGGCTATGGCCGGCAAAAGGGCCACCTCGAGCACTACGAGGGCGGCGAATACCACATCGATTTCCTGCCTAAAGTACTGATCACCGGCGTCATCGACGCGGCTGATAAAACCCGCGTCATCGACATCATCTGCACCACCGCACGCTCGGGGCGGATCGGCGACGGGAAGATCTTCCTGATCCCCATCGCCACCACCGTCGAGTGAGATTCTTTGAGCGCGCGGTCACCGCTAGGATCGGTGCCACCGTAGCGGGATGGATAGGGGCCGTTGACGACTACCGAGGTATCACGGCGAGGCTGACAGATGTCGGTATCCTCATGAAGCCGCAAGTCCGATCAGCTCTTCGGAATGGTCTGACACGTTTTTCTCGAAGAACTGATCGCGGTACCGCTCAGAAGCGGCTGATGCCCAGGCCGAAGTGGATCTGGCTGGCGGATTCGCCTGGTTGCCGATCAACCAGCCACGCGAAGTCGAGGCTCACCGGCAGCTGGATCGGGAAGCGGATGCCGAAACCAACGGCGGTGCGCATGTCGCTGAACTTGGGATTTTCGTTGTCGCCCCAGACATTGCCATAATCGGTGAAGCCCACTAGGCGGATGCCCTCATTGGAGCCCATTACCGGAAAGGACATTTCCGCGGTCAGGAGCAGATCCTTGGTGCCGCCGACGTTGGCCTCCTGGCCGCGGTTGTTGACCTGCTTGGGGCCGAGCTCGTAATCATCGAAACCGCGATGACGCGGAGACTGGCCACCGCCACGGATGCGCGCATAGAACGGGACCGTGCTGGTATCCGCCAGCGCATCGACGGCCTTGCAGCGACCGCTGAGACGCAGGAAGGTCACGCCGCCGTCTTCGAGCTCATAGAGTGGCGAATAGGTATCGGCACTGGCGCTGACCTCGGCATACTGCGAGCTGCCCGGAAGGGGCGTGCCGTAGAGCGTTTCATTGAGGCGGAACAGATAGCCGCTGGTTGGCAGCTGGCGATCATTGAGCCGATCGTAGGTCTGGTACAGACCGACGCTGTTCTCGTAATAGTGCCCTTCGCGGACATCGTTGGCAGCGTTGTCCCTAACGTCGGTGACCTCCATGTCGAAGTAGCCGTAGGTCATGCCCAGGGCGAGGTCGTTGTTGAGGAAACGGCGACCCACGCTGATCGAACCGCCGAGCCGGAGCTCGTCCCATTCATAGGGCGAGGCATTCGAGCGAAAACCGTTGAGGGTCAGCTCATAGGGGCCGTCGAGCAGGTGCGGGTTGGTCCACGTGGTGGCCACCGAACGCCGCTCCTGCGAGGCGTAGACATCAAACGACAGCGTCTGCCCGGCGCCACGATAGGCCTTGCCGGTGAGCACGCCCATGAGGTCAAAGTTGGCCTCGCTGTAGCCGATGCTACCGAAGACCCCCGAGGCGCTGCTGTAGCCAAGTTCGAAACGTACCGAGCCGGTGGGTTTCTCGTCGACATCAACCTGCAGATCGACTTCCCCCGGACGATCTTCGGGAAATTGCGGCTCGAGCTTCAAGGGGTGCGACAGTGAGCTGCGGCCGGTGAAGATGCCGATGCGCTCGATCTGCCGCCGTGATTCGTCGAGCTGGTCATCATTCCAGCGATCGCCGGGGTTGATCGCCATGCCGCGGCGGATCACCGCATCGCGGGTCACGAGGTTGCCGTGGATGTCGACGCGGCCGACCTTGTAGCGATCGCCTTCCTGGACGTGGATGGTGAGATCGACGATGTGATTCTTGATATCCAGACGGCGATCGCTGCGAACCTCGCAGCGCGCATAGCCTTTATTGGAAATCACCCGCCGCGAACGTTCGATGGCCCCGAGGGCCTTGCCGAGATCGTGGCCACGGCGTTCTTCGCGGGGATCGCCATACAGTTCGAGGCGCTTGAACCACGTCCCTTCGGGCATGGCGAAGGCTTCCAGCATCTGCGCTGAAGAAGCTACGGTATTGCCGAGGAAGTCGACCTTGCCCAGGCGGTAACGTTCGCCGGGTTCGACGGTGTAGATCAACACCACGCGATCATTGTATTGGCCATCAGAGACGAGGTTCGGGCCGTGCCGGCGACGCTCCTCGGTCGGACGCACATAGTCGGCGATTTCGCGGCGCGTCGAGACGAGCTTGGCATCGAGCCAGCCGAGGTCCTGCAGAATGCGCACGATTGAGCCTTCATCGAGGGCCACCAGCTCGGGCTGATAGGGCTTGCCCGTGTCGTTGAACAGACCGCTAGGATTATACACCCCGGGATCGAAGACCTTGGTCGAGACTCCCGACGGCAGGCCCTCGATGAGCACTCGGCCGACCTCGATTTCCTGGGTGGTATCGATGCGGAAGATCACCGTCAGCGTACCGTCGACCTCTGGCGTCTCGAC
>JBILBP010000268.1:0-4037 GCA_044353645.1 Planctomycetota bacterium
GTTACGGCGCGAAAAATCAGCGACTTTCAGGTGCTGGGAGTCGACTCTTCAACGGCAGCCGGGTCAACGGCAGCCGGGTCAACGGCAGCCGGGACTTCCCCGGCCTCGGGAGCTGCGACTTCGCTGGCGGCGGACTTCTTCTGAAAGCGCGGAGGAGGATTGCCTTTGAGAGTGAAAGCTTCGCCTGGAGCCAGGACCACGGCATTATCGTGGGCCTTCTTGATGAGGTTGGAAATATCGTCGATGGTGAAGGCGGTGGCGAGCTTGAAGGCTACGCCGGTCTTTTTATCGCCGGTCAATTGGCTGTAGCGGACCCAGATGATATGCCCCGATTGGGTTAGTTCGAACGGGGTAGTGATCCACAGCTTGTAGATCACGTCCTCGTTTTGGGCGATGAAATGGCCAACGAAATCACGGGTCTTTTCGCTGGTAGGTACGAGCTTGGCCAGCTTTGAGAGGGCATTGAGGGCCGTTCTCGCCGCGTCATTGGTGGCTTTGCCCTTCTCCTGCTGCAGGAATGACATTTCGTAAGTCCCGATCGACAGGCGCGTCAGGGTCTTAAGTGTGGTCGCGTTGATGTTCTCGCCGATGGCTACTTGGAGCTCGCGCTCGGGGAAGTTGGCGTACTTAGGTTTGCTCTCGCTCATAGGGTTACTCTAGGCTTGCGGTCAAGTGGTACAACGGGATTGGTGACGCGAGTGGCTATAGTATAAATGTATATATTAGTTGTATTTTAATGAATTGTCTATCACGGTTCGGCATGATGTATGCTTAAGTACAACAGAAAGTCTTGCGATCTCCGCAAGCCTATGTCACCATGACCATGTCAGGCATACAACACGTGCCTACCCGAGGTGGATTATGACGATTGCCGCCGTTCCTGCCACGTTAGATCGTTTGTTGTCGTATCTTGCCGCCTGTGGCGGCAATGATCGCTTTGATTTCCATGATTTTCGTGGTGATCCCGATCCTCTTGCGGCTCGCCGCTTTGCTGAAGATGTCCGTGAACGTTTTCACGACCATCTGGGTAGCGAATTGCTGGTCGAACAGGTTGCTAACCACATTACCCTACGGCGTGTGGCCTAGACGTTCCATCTTCTGTTTGAAGTGTGAAAAGTTAATCTGCATGTGCAGGTGATAGCTGCGAGCGGTGCTTTGGCACCGCTCTTTTTTGGTGCGCCAGGCATGGCGCGAAGCGCCGTGACGGGCGCTTTCAACCGGTAAGCGAAAGCGACCCGGGAAGTGTGGGCCGGCAGGCGGGCAGGCGGGCAGGCGGGCAGGCGGGCAGGCGAGGGAGTAAAAGATCCGAAGACCGATGTCATCCAGATCAAGCCGACACCGATGCCCCAGGTGTAGGGGATGAACGTCGCACGTCTTACCCTGATTCAGGATGGGACACGTATCCAGTTTGCGGTCAGCTTTTCGTCCCTCGGAGGTCCGATAAAGGTCCCGGGGGAGTTCGTGCTCAAGCAACCGATGGTGCCGGGGACGGGACTCGAACCCGTATATCATTGCTGATGGGGGATTTTAAGTCCCCTGCGTCTGCCATTCCGCCACCCCGGCGAGGGGCCGCCCTGAGGGCTGGGAGGATACGCTGGGCCTGGGCAGCCAAGGTCAAGCCGGCAGGTTCATTTCACGGTCGGGGTCGGGCCCTGGTTGGGGATCACCAGACGATCGAACGTGGAAAGCAGAACTTGATGGATGATGGCCTGTTCATCATCGGCAAACCCGGCATCGAGGCGTACCGCCACCTGCGCTGTCGGATTCAGGGCCAGGATCAATTCGTGTTGCCGGAGATAACGGCCTTCACGGAAGCTGAACCGGAAACGACGCGCGAGGCCCTGCGGAAAGGTCGGATCATCCTGTTCCAGTACGGTGAATTCCGGACGTGACCGCAGTGCGCCTTCAATGTTCTGCCACAGCCCCTCAAGGCTCGGATTCTCTGGCGTCTGGATGATCGAGGCTGAGAGATACGAAGTTTCCGATTGCGGATCGACCCAGGTGAAGTCGCCTTCGACGGTATCACCGCGTTTCCAATTCCGCGGAGCGGGAATCAGGGTCCCGGTCTCGACGTGCAGGAAGTCGGCATTGGTCTGCATCTGCGTACCATCGCCGCGGACTATGTTTGGCAGGCCCAGCTCGTTGCGGATGCCCTGATGGTTGGGATTGGCGCGGAAGCCCGCTTCATAGCAGCGATAACTGCGGTCCTTGGTACGTGGAAGATCCTCTCCGTGAAGGTCCGCCCAGCGCCCGAGGCGGTAGTAGGCATCGGCATCCTTCCAGCTTATCTCGGCGAAGCGGTCTTCGAATTCCTTGGCTAGCGCTTCTGCCCGCGGCTGCCACTGGTCCTTGTACATCTCCATGCCGAGATGGCGGAGGCGCTTGGCGATGGTATCGGCCTCGGCAGTGTTCTTGATCCACGGCAAGGATGCGATCCGCCCGGCCTTGGTCGGATCATGGAGGATCTCGATGCACCAGGTGATGGCCTGGTTGAGCAGCGCGACATCCTTGGTCGCGGTCGCGGTAGCGGTGGCATCATCGATGATCTGCGCGATGACATGGTCGCTCGCCGCCAGCCAGAATTCCTTGTTCGGCTGCGAGGTGGCACGCTCGCGGATGCGGTTCGCAGCCTTGAAGCGCGCGGTATAATCAGCCGTTGGGATCCCGGCCAGTTGCGCAGCGATGATCTGCGCATCGGATGGCGCGGCTTCGACGGAAGTGATCGTGAAGCGCCCCTTGCCGATGACGGGAGTCACTAATGAGCCGAAGAAGAAGAGATTATCGCCTTCCAGGCGGGTGGCGAACAGTCCGGTATCACCCTCGGCGATGACCTCGGGGAAGCTCGACAGATGGATCTGCTGGCGCGAGTCGGCAACGCCCGCGCGCACGAACTTGGCGGTGATGACCACGTCCTTCTGTCCCAGCAGCAGCTTTGGATTGCCGGCATCGGCGGGGCTCAGGACCAGGTAGCTGGTTCCGTGGTAGAGTGCGAAGACCCGCTCCTGGCTGCTGATTGCCATGGTGAAGGATTCGTTCCATGGCACGACTTCCTCCGGCTGCGGCGAGTCGCTCTCGACCGCACCTGCCAAGGAGACGGCGGCAGCGCAAATGAGCAGTGAGCGGACGATAAGATGCAGTCGACTGATCATGGGGCACACCTGATTGCATGATGCCGGAGTACGACACATCGCAACCACGCCCCTTGCGGATCTCGGAAAGCCTTCAGAGCACTCAGTGCCAAAAAAAATTGCCTCTTTACAGATCGAGAACCTCGCCATCATCTTGCGCCTCGCCACTAGATAATGCGCAAGCAAATGCTGGTGATGAAGTTCTGACGCAAGTCGGAAGTAAGCGCGCAGAGCGCATGTAAGCCGGTTCCTGCCCGGCGCCTAAGAGGTAGATGCAGGGCTCGGTTGGGGGTATAGCTCAGTTGGTAGAGCGTTTGAATGGCATTCAAAAGGTCAGGAGTTCGAATCTCCTTACCTCCACCAGATAGAAAGCCCTGCAACTTACAAGTTGCAGGGCTTTCCCCTTTCCTATTTGAGACGACGTTTTCGAAGATCGACCCGTATACTTAAACTCCATTGCCTACCTTTTGCCAAGTGCTCTTCACCCTGAAAGTCGACCCTGATCTCAGGTTGTTTGGAGGTGCGGTGACGAAGTCGGCCATCATCGGGGCATGACGCGCGGGGTTTAGGGCACCAATTTTATGAGGCTTAATAGAAGGTTTTCACGTACGTCCAGGCGTGATTGCAATCACGCCTGCGGGGCATTCAATTCGAAGCTCTGCTACTCCCCATCGCTGATCTCCGTGAGCACTCCATGAGCACCCCTGCTGAACTGTCCGCCGATCTCGCCTGGCGCTACGCGACCAAGAAATTCGATCCAAGCAAAAAGATTCCCGCCGAGATCTGGCAGGCCCTGCGGCACTCGTTGGTGCAGACGCCGAGCAGCTTCGGGCTGCAGCCGTGGAAATTCCTGATCATCGATACGCCGGCCTTGCGTGCCCAGCTGCGGGCGGTGAGTTGGAATCAGGG
>JBILBP010000269.1:0-4036 GCA_044353645.1 Planctomycetota bacterium
CCCCTGCTCCGGAAGTCGCCCCTGCTCCGGAAGTCGCCCCTGCTCCGGAAGTCGCCCCTGCTCCGGAAGTCGCCCCTGCTCCGGAAGTCGCCCCTGCTCCGGTTCCTGAAGCTCCAGCTCCGGAGGCAACACCCTCTCCAGCGGTTTCGGCGCCAGAAGCGGCGATCCCTGTGCCGGAGGTAGCGCCCGTGCCAGAACCCGCGCCCGCTCCCGAGGTTGCCCCGGTTCCGGAACCTCTGCCGGTCGCGCCGACGCCGTAACCCGAGCGATCTGCGCAGAGGCCTACGATGTCCTTCGTCAGCTGAGGTGTCATCGCTGATCGCAATTCCCGACAGGCTCTTAGCATTTCGTCATGGCACGCATCGTGGTCGGCATGAGTGGTGGGGTGGATTCGAGTCTCTCGGCGGCGCTGGTCAGCGAAGCCGGGCATGAAGTCGTCGGCATCACCCTCAAACTCTGGCCGTGTGCCGATGCCGACGGTGGTTTCGTGCGCGAAGATGCCTGCTGTTCGCCGACCGAGACCATGGATGCGCGTTCGGTAGCGTTGCGCACGGGGGTCAAACATTACGTCGTCGATCACGAGGCCGAATTCCGTCGCGGGGTCGTCGCCGACTTCCTTGCCGGTTATCGTCAGGGTGAAACCCCCAATCCCTGCGTACGCTGCAACGAGACGGTCAAGTTCGGCAGCCTTTGGGAGCACGCGCGTCAGCTGGGTGCCGAGCGGGTGGCCACCGGTCACTATGCGCGCGTGGCCCAGGCCTTTGATCGCCATCTGTTGCGCTGCGCCGTCGATCGCGCCAAGGACCAAACGTATTTCCTGTTTTCGCTAACCCAGGAACAGCTTGCCCATGCTGAATTCCCGGTGGGTCATCTGACCAAGGAGCAGGTGCGCGAACAGTCGCGCGCGCGCGGACTGAGCACGGCAGATAAACATGAGAGCCAGGACATCTGCTTCATCGGTGGCGGTGGCGTCAGCGAATTCCTGCGCCGTGAGATCCCCGAAGCCTTCACTCCTGGCGACATCCGCCTGGTCGATGATGGGCGCATGTTGGGTGCGCACGCCGGCCTGGGTGCGTTCACCATCGGTCAGCGCAAAGGCCTGGGCGTGGCCTGGGCCGAGCCTTTGTTCGTGGTCCGCCTCGATCATCTCACGAATACTGCCTGGCTCGGTCCACGCAGCGCCCTGCTGGTCGAGGAGCTGCCGTTGCGCGACTGCACGTGGCACGTCGAGGCGCCCACCGCCAGCGGCCTCGCCTGCCGGGTACGCCTACGTCATCGTGGCGAACCGGTACCGGCGATGATCATGCCTCGTCCAGGCCTCGGCCGCGAAGGCAAGCCCAACGCCGTGGTGCGCTTCGCGGCTCCGCAACCACGCCCGAGCGCGGGGCAGGCCTGCGTCGCTTATGATGATGCGGTCGAGCACTGCCTTGGCGGCGGATGGATCGACAAACGTGAGGAAGTCACGGTCTAAAAGTTCCGCGCTCTCACCAGGGGTCAGGGGATAAAGATCAGGGGCTAGGGACCAGAGGTCAGGGACCAGGGGCCAGGGGCCAGGGACCAGGGACCAGGAGCCAGGGGCCAGGGGCCAGAGACCAGAGACCAGAGACCAGAGACCAGAGACCAGAGACCAGTCACGAGTGCGGCACTCTCGATTTACAACTCGTGAAACGTCGCCTTCAGCGCCGGATACAAGGCCCTGAAATGGGTGCGCACGGCGGCGTATTCCTTCACCCGTCTGGCATTGGGTTTGAAAGTCTTTTCAATCGGTCCCGGTGCGCAGGCGGTGGCGAGTTTGACCCCGCAGGCGCCGACCAGGGCCAGACGCGCACCGCCGAGGGCTGGTCCGGCATCGGCTCCGCTGCGCAGGATGATCGTCGCATTGCAGGTATCGGCGAGGATCTGCATCCATAGCTCGCTGCGTGTGGCGCCGCCGGTGGCGGTGGCCTCGCTGACCTTGGTGCCGGCGGCGCGGATCAGCATCAACGATTCCGAGAGGCCGAGACAGATGCCTTCGAGCACGGCGCGCGTCAAATGTCCGCGAGTGTGCCTGCGTGTGAGGCCGATGAAGCCGCCTCGCGCCCGGGCATCGCACAGCGGCGTGCGCTCGCCGGTGAGATACGGCAGGAAAATCAGGCCTTCGCAGCCCACCGGCGCGCTCGCGGCTTCGGCGGTCAGGGTTTCGAAGGGCACCCCCGCGCACAGTGTATCGCGATACCACTGCAGCGATCCGGCTGCCGAGAGCATCACGCCCATCTGATGCCAAAGTCCGGGAAGGGCATGGCAGAAGGTATGCAGACGTCCGTCTTTTTCAGGGTTATAGCCCTTGGTGGTAGTGAACACCACGCCGGAAGTGCCGATCGAGATCGTGGTCTGGCCGGGCTTGATGCAGCCCGCGCCCACCGCGCCGGCCGCCTGATCGCCAGCGCCGCCGACCACCGGCACGCCCACGGGAATGCCCAGTTCTGCCGCGGCGGCGGCATGCACCGTGCCGGAGATGGCCGTGCCTTCGATGAGCCGACCGAGGTACGACTCGTCGATGTTACAGGCCTTCAGCATCTTGGCCGACCAGGCGCGCTTGGCGACGTTCAGCAGCAGCATGCCGGCGGCGTCGCTCATCTCGGCGACCTTGTCGCCGGTCAGACGCCAGCGCAGATAATCCTTGGGCAGGAGCACGGTGGCAACGCGCTTCCATGCTTTCGGTTCGTGCTTTTGCACCCAGAGCAATTTCGGGGCGGTGAAACCGACCAGGGCGCGGTTGCCGGTTTCCTTAATCAGGCCAGGGACTTTCTGATGCAGTAGATCGCACTCGGCTTGGCAGCGGCCATCGTTCCAGAGGATCGCCGGGCGCACGACCTCGCCGGCGGCGTCGAGGAGGGTCGCGCCGTGCATCTGGCCACCGATGCCGATGCCTTCGATCTTGTGCTCGGGCGCTTGCGCGAGCACCGCCCGCACCGAGTTGACCAGGCCCTGCCACCAATCGTGCGGGTCTTGTTCGCTCCACTGCGGTTTCGGTGTCGATAGCGGGTATTCGGCGGTCGCCGTGGCGAGAATGGCACCGTCGCGTGCGACGAGCACGGTTTTGCAGCCGGAGGTGCCGAGATCGATGCCGAGAACTGCCATGGGATTTTTCTTTTTACTTGGTTTCAGCGGCGATCGCCGCCATGGTCGCATGGGCCATGCCGGTGCCCTCGACGATCTTGACCTTGGCCTTGCGGCCCTTGGCGGTGGGTTTGTTCCAGCGATCGATCAGACCCGATTTGAGGTCCTTGTAGCGCTGTACGCACTCCATGATCACGCGATGCGCGACCAGGCGATCCTCCCAGCCGTAGGTGTCCGACTTCTTGCCTTCGAGATCCTTGTAGATGTTGAAGAAGTAGTCGACCTCGGCCAAGTAGTGGCTGGCGAGATGCTGCAGGCCGTGTACGTCGCGCATACGCGGATCGGCTACCGGCACCGCCAGAATCTTGTGATCGAGGCCTTTGTCGTCGCGCATGATCAGCACGCCCAGGGGGCGGACCTCGATCAAGCAGCCGGGAAAGGTGTCGTGTTCGACGATGACCACGACGTCGAGCGGGTCACCATCTTCAGAGTGGGTCTGCGGGATGAAGCCATAGGCCCCGGGATAATGCACCGGGCTGTACAGCGTACGATCGAGGCGGAAGACATTCAGCTCCTTGTCGTACTCGTATTTGTTGGACGAGCCTTTGGGGATTTCGATGACCGCATTGATAACGGTTGGCAGCTCGGGGCCCGGAGGCAATTCCATGTAGTTCGTCATCGCGGTTATCCTTTAATTATCCTTTGGTGAACGTGAGGTTAGTTTATGAATGGGATAGAGGCAATACCATCTATCTCGTCGCGCCCCTCGAAGTATGCATGGAAGCGATAATGAAAGCGCTTTCATGCTTCCATGCCCAGTGTTGCTACCTCATTATCGAACTCTACGCTCCACGCTCTGTGCTTGCGCTCAGATGCATGTTTCTTCTCGAATTTTCTCCAGGATTTCATTCGCATGGCTTTCACCAAGCACTTCGCT
>JBILBP010000270.1:0-4019 GCA_044353645.1 Planctomycetota bacterium
CAGTAGGAAGGGGATGCCGAGATAGGCGATGCCGAGCATGGTCGCTCCGACGTGGGCGAAGATCTCCTGCGGACCACGGCGAAACATCTGCTCGAGGAGCGCGCAGCCGAGGGCCACGCCGATGATCGTGGCGGCCGCATCGCCATTGGCGAAAGCAGCCCACGAACCGCCTACCATGCCCACCATCGGCAGGGCTACCAAGAGCACGTTGGCGGCCAGGATCGGGATCAGCGAGAGCTGCGGCACCAGGGCGCGCGCGAGCCGCACATATTCGCGCGAACCGATGATTACGCCGATAAACGCCATAGTCGCCGTGCCGACATGGGAATTGCGCGAGACGTCGGTGGCCACCGCGAGGGTCGCCAGGACGGCGAAGAGGAGACCGAAGACGATGCGGTTACGAAGTTCGTGCGACATGGCGGGTAATCTTCTAGGTTCTTGAAGCCTCGATGCCAGCGATTCGGCACGCTTGCCAAGTCCCCGACCGGTCTACGCTTCCGGTTTCCCCACTGGAATCTGAGAGCGACGCCGATGGCCACGATCCTGCCCCATGAGGGGCTGACCTTTGATGACCTCCTGTTGGTGCCCAACCGCAGTGAGATTGTGCCCAAGGATGCCAACGTCGGGACCCAGCTGACCAAGCGCATCCGCCTCAATATCCCGGTGCTCTCGTCGGCGATGGATACCGTCACCGAGGCCCGCCTGGCGATCGCCTTGGCGCAAATGGGCGGCATGGGGATCATCCATAAGAATCTCAGCATCGAGAACCAGGCCCTGGAAGTGGAGAAGGTCAAACGCAGTGAAAACGGCGTGATCACCGATCCCAAGACCCTGCCCGTCAGCGCCCAGGTGAAGGCCGCCTATGAGATGATGGAGAAGCATCATATCAGCGGTATTCCGGTGCTCGATGTCAAGAAGGTCGTCGGCATCGTCACCCGTCGTGATCTGAAATACCATCGCGCCGATGAGACGCCGATCACCGAGGTCATGACCAAGAAGCTGGTCACCGCCCCGCCCAACATCTCGCTGCAAAAGGCCAAGGACCTACTCTATCAGGCCAAGGTCGAAAAGCTGATCCTCGTCGATTCCAAGGGCCAGCTCGTCGGCCTGATCACGATCAAGGATCTCGAACGCCAGGCGGAATATCCGCAAGCGTGCAAGGACGCACGCGGACGCCTGCGTGTGGGCGCGGCGGTGGGCGTGGGCGATCTCGAACGGGTCGCGGCGCTGGTCAAGGCCGGCGTCGATGTCGTGGTCGTCGACAGCGCCCACGGCCATTCGAAGAACGTCATGGAGACCGTGAAGGCGATCAAGAAAACCTTCGATATCGACATCATCGCCGGCAACATCGCCACCGAAGAAGGCGCCCGCGATCTGATCAAGGCCGGCGCCGATGCGGTCAAGGTCGGCATCGGTCCGGGCTCGATCTGCACCACGCGCATCGTTGCCGGCGTCGGCGTGCCGCAGGTCACGGCGGTGATGAACGCCGCCAAGGCCGCGGCCAAGGCCGGCATCCCAATCATCGCCGATGGCGGCATCAAGTTCTCCGGCGATCTGGCCAAGGTCCTGGCAGTGGGCGCCAACGTCGTGATGCTTGGTTCGATCCTCGCTGGTTGCGACGAAAGCCCCGGCGAAGCGATCTTCTACCAAGGTCGCCAGTTCAAGGCCTACCGTGGCATGGGCTCGATCGGGGCGATGCAAAGAGGTTCCGCCGACCGCTATTTCCAGGATGGCGAGAAGAGCCCCGACAAGCTCGTCGCCGAAGGCATCGAAGGCATGGTGCCATCGAAGGGCCCGCTGAGCACCGTCGTCTACCAGATGGTCGGCGGCCTGAAGGCCAGCCTCGGCTACTGCGGGGCCAAGGACATCCCGACCCTGCAGCAGGTCGCGGTGCTGCAGCGCATGACCGGCGCCGGTCTGCTCGAATCGCATCCGCACGACGTCAAGATCACCAAAGAAGCCCCGAATTATCGGCCGGAATAAGCACGTGAGCCATCAAAAGATCGTCATTCTCGATTTCGGGTCGCAGGTCACCCAGCTGATCGCTCGCCGCGTACGCGAGGCCAAAGTATTCTGCGAAATCCATCCCTTTCACGCTGCCGCCACGGCGGTGGTCGGCGCCACCGGCATCATCCTCTCGGGTGGTCCGGCCTCGGTGTACGTCCCCGGCGCACCGCAGATCGATCCGGCGATCTTCCGGCTCGGCGTGCCGGCGCTCGGCATCTGCTACGGTATGCAGGTCACCGCCCACAATTGCGGCGGTAAGGTGGTCAAAGCCGAAGATCGCGAATTCGGTCGCACCGACCTCAGCTGCGATGTGCGCAGCGCGCTGTTCGCCGATCTGCCGGCGCAGCAGGCGGTGTGGATGTCGCATGGCGACCGCATCGAGGGCATTCCCGGGGCGCAGGTCATTGCCAGCTCGCACAACTGCCCGCTGGCAGCGGTGCATGCTCCCGCGCTCAATTTCTGGGGCGTGCAATTCCATCCGGAAGTCGCGCACACCACCCACGGGGCGGCGATCATCCGCAACTTCCTGACGCGCATCTGCGGCTGCCGCGGCGACTGGACGATGGGCTCGTTCATCGATGAGGAGATCGCCCGCACGCGCGCGCAGGTTGGCACGGATCAGGTCATCCTCGGACTGTCCGGTGGCGTCGATTCGTCGGTGGCGGCGGTGCTGCTGCACAAGGCCATCGGCAAGCAGCTGACCTGCATCTTCGTCAACAATGGCCTGCTGCGGCAAGGCGAAGCCGACGGCGTGCAGAAGCTCTTCGCCGATCACATCGGCTTGAACCTCATCTACGTCGACGCTTCCGTGCGCTTCCTCGACGCCTTGGCGGGAGTCAGCGATCCCGAGCAGAAGCGCAAGATCATCGGCAAGCTGTTCGTCGACGTGTTCAAGGACGAGGCCCTGCGCCTGAAGAACAACGGCGGCGGCCACGTCAAATTCCTCGCCCAGGGCACGCTCTATCCCGATGTCATCGAATCGGTATCGGTGCACGGCGGCCCGGCCTCGGTGATCAAGAGCCACCATAACGTCGGTGGTCTGCCGGCCGATCTCGGCCTCGGCCTGGTCGAGCCGTTCCGCTTCCTGTTCAAGGATGAGGTCCGCGCTATCGGCACGGAATTGCAGCTCGCCGACGAAGTCGTCTGGCGTCAACCGTTTCCCGGACCCGGCCTGGCGGTGCGCATCCTCGGCGACATCACCGCCGAGAAGATCGCCCTGCTGCAGAAGGCCGACGCCATCGTCCGCGAAGAACTCAAGGCCGCCGGTCTCGAGCGCAAGATCTGGCAGTCCTTCGCCGTCCTGCTGCCGGTGAAATCGGTCGGCGTAATGGGCGACGAGCGCACCTACGAACGCGCCTGCGCGATCCGCGCGGTGACCTCGACCGACGGCATGACCGCCGACTTTGCCCACATCCCGCACGAGGTCCTCGGCAAGATGAGCTCACGCATCATCAACGAAGTGCGCGGCATCAATCGCGTGGTCTACGACATCACCAGCAAGCCGCCGGGTACCATCGAGTGGGAATGACGGGAACACGGTAAATACCGTGTGCTTCGAGAAGGGTCAGGGCTGCGCTCCTAGTCCTTCTCGGGATCAACATCTTATTGCGCTAGAGCCGAGCCTCTCTGGCGGATGTTGGCGGACGATGGCAGAGCAGTGGGTGCGGCGGAGATCTTCCAGCCGAGTGCGGCGAGTACGATGGCGCCCACGCCGAGGGCCAGCACCAGGCCTGCAGGCGGTTCCGATTTCGTGCCGTAGAGTTCGAGCAGCACGAGGGTGCCGTTGTGGCCGGCGTGGATGAGCATCGCCGGGACCAGCGAGCGCGTGCGCCAGACCACCAGCGCCAAGAAGATGCCCAAGCAGAATTGCGGTGCGAAACGCCACGGACTGAGATGCAGGACCGCAAACAGAAACGCGCTGACCACGGCGGCCCCGAAAGGTCCGATGCCGTTGCGCAGGCCAGCCAGGACGGTGCCCCGACAGAGCAGTTCCTCGCCCACGCCTGGCAGCA
>JBILBP010000271.1:0-4016 GCA_044353645.1 Planctomycetota bacterium
CCATGGAACCGCCGGCGGCGCTCACCGGCAAGGCCATCCGCGACGAAAAAGTGAAGGTGCTGCACGCCTTGCGCGCCTTCACCGAGATGCCCGATGCCGCGGCTCATATCGTGCGCGGACAGTACGAAGGGTACCTCGCCGAGCCTGGCGTGCGTCCTGGAAGCGACACCGAGACCTATATCGCCACACGGACCTTCGTCGACAATTGGCGTTGGGGTGGGGTGCCCTTCCTGCTGCGCACGGGCAAGTGTCTGCCCAAGCGTTATACCTCGATTCGCGTGCAATTCCGCATGCCGCCGCACACCTTGTTCGGTAGCTATCAGGAATGCCATCTGCGCCCGAATGCGTTGACTCTGCGCATTCAGCCCAATGACGGCATCGAGATGGCGTTTGAAGTCAAGGAGCCCGGCAATGGCATGGTCATCAAGCCCGCCAAATTGAATTTCGATTATACTTCGGAATTCAAGAAGCGCGTCCCCGATGCCTATGAACGTCTGCTTATGGATGTGATCGCCGGCGACCAGTCTCTGTTTATCCGCAGCGATGAAGTCGAAGAGGCGTGGCGCTGGGCAGACTCGCTGCGCGAAGCCATGCAGGCGTCGCCGGTTCACACCTATGCAAAGAATAGCTGGGGCCCGGAAGCGGCGAATGCCTTGTTCGGAGAATGCGAGGGGCGTTGGAGCCAAGGGTAAATCTACGCAAGCGCACGTTTGAATTCCTCTTTTTAGGGTGGGCTCAGCTTCAGCGTGCGTACTTCGAACCATCGCCGTGCAGGCTTCCAACGGTAATCATTTTTGGGTAAACACTTGCCATTTGCGAATTCCAATCGGGACCTAGGCTCTACCGTGACCTCCATGATGATTTTCACGGGTAAGCGCAGGACCGCGCCATGATGCGCGTGGCTTTGCAGATGCTGCTTGGCGATCGCGCCAAGTTCATCGGCATCCTCATCGGCGTGACCTTCGTCAGCTTGTTGATCACCCAGCAGGCGGCGATCTTCGATGGCTTGATCGCCCGCAGCCATGGCGCCATCGACGACGTCGGCATCGCCGATCTGTGGGTCATGGACCCCAAGGTGCAGCATGTCGATGATTACAAGCCGATGATCGATACTACCCTCTCGCGCGTACGTTCGGTGGCGGGAGTCGCCTGGGCGATGCCGTATCTGCGCACGCAGATCAAAGCCCGTCTGCCCGAGGGTACGCAGCAGGCCTGCGTGGTGATCGGCCTCGATGATACCACCCTGGTGGGTGCGCCACCGATCATGCAGCAGGGCCGGGCCGAGAATTTGCGGCGCGCCGACGGCGTGCTTATCGAAGCCCGCGAGGCCAGCGGCAAGCTCGCCACACCGCTCCCTGGTGGCGGCAAGAAGGCCCTGCAGATCGGCGATACCCTCGAGCTCAACGACCATCGCCGCGTGGTCGTCGGCCTGGCCGAGCCGTCGCGGACCTTCATGTGGTTTCCGATGGTCTACACCACGTATTCGCGGGCCCTGGAGATGGCCCCGCCCGAGCGTCGCAGCCTGACTTATGTCCTGGTCAAGGTCGCTGCCGGGCAGGATTTCCACGAGGTCGCCAAGCGTATCACCGCCACCACCGGCATGGCGGCCTTGACGCAGGCGCAATTCCGTCAACGGACCGTTGATTTCATCCTCAATTCCACGGGCATCGCGATCAACTTCCGGATCTCCATGGCGCTCGGCTTCCTGGTCGGCTGCGCCATCGCCGGGCAGACCTTCTTTAACTTCGTGCATGACAACCTGCCGCACCTCGGCGCGCTCAAGGCGATGGGCGCGCGCAACCGCCAGCTCATCGCGATGATCCTCGTCCAAGCCGGGATTTCAGGGGTGATCGGCTACGGTTTCGGGGTTGGAGTGGCGGCGCTGTTCGGCATGGCGGTGAACGGCACCGAATTGGCATTCCTGCTGTCTACGGATCGTCTGATCTTTTCCGGCATCGCGGTGATGGTGGTGGTGCTACTCTCGTCGGCCCTGGCGATGCGCGCGGTGATCCGGCTCGAACCGGCCGTGGTCTTCAGGAGCTGATCGTGGACCTCATCATCGAAGCCCATGGCGTGACCAAGACCTTCGGCAGTGGTGCCAATGCCGTGCATGCTCTGCGCGGCATCGACCTCACCGTGCCGGCTGGCGAAATGCTGATGCTGGTCGGGCCGTCGGGGTGCGGCAAAACGACGCTGATCTCGGTGCTGGCGGGAATCCTCAATCAAGATGCTGGCGAGGTCCGCGTTCTCGGCCAGGATCTCAAAGCCCTCGGCAACAACCGCCGCACGGCCTTCCGCGGCCAGCATCTGGGCTTCGTCTTTCAGGCCTTCCATCTCCTGCCGGCCCTGACCGCGCGTGAAAACGCCGCCATTCCCCTGCTCATCCTTGGGACGCCCAGGGCCCAGGCCTTGGCCAAGGCTGCCGAGCTCCTTGAGCGGGTGGGGCTCGGCCAGCGGCTGGATGCACGGCCCAATCAGCTCAGCGGCGGCCAGCAGCAACGCGTGGCGATCGCCCGCGCCCTCGTCCACGCGCCGCAGGTGATCGTCTGCGATGAGCCGACCAGCGCCCTCGATCACAGCACCGGTCAGAGCGTCATGGCTCTGCTCAAGGAGGTTGCCTTGCAGGAGCAGCGGGCCCTGGTGGTGGTCACCCATGACAGCCGCATCTTCAGCTTCGCCGATCGCATCGTGCGCATCGACGACGGTATGATCGTCAACGCTGATCACGGCCCGTATCCAGCCGAAAAAATTGAAAGCCCATCGTCATGAACAAGCTCGTCGTCCTGGTTTCCCTGGCCCTGCTCGGCATCGTCTTCGCCGCCTGGAGCATTCGCCAGGGACATCGCGCCCCGCCGGTGGCCGAGCCGGTGGTGGCGCCGGCGGTCAGCGGTTATGCGGTGACCGTGGCCGGCTCGGGCCTGGTCGAGCCGGCTGGAGATGTGGTGCACATCGGCACGCCCATCGGTGACATCATCGCCGAGGTCCTGGTCGAGCCCGGCAGCGTGGTGCTCGCTGGCGCGCCCTTGCTGCGTCTCGATGATCGCGCCGCCAAGGCCCAGGAAGCCATCGAGCAGGCCGGGTTGCTGGCGGCCCAGGCGGGACTGGTTGCCGCCGGCAAGGTTCGCGACGAGGCCCAGGACAACGCCAGCCGTGCCACCGAAGGAGTGATGTCGCTCGAAGAACGTTCGCGGCGGCGTTTCGCGGCGGCGGTGAGCGATGCCCGCTATGCCCAAGCCCAGGCTGCGGTCGATCAGGCCCAGGCCAACCTCCGTGCTGCGCACACGGAGTGCGAGCGGCGTATGGTGCGCGCCCCGCGCGCCGGCACGGTGCTACGTGTCAACGCCCGCCCGGGAGAATTCGCGCCCGCCGGGCGGATCGAGCCGGCCCTGCTCACCATCGGTGATCTCAACCAACTCCAGCTGCGTGTCGACATCGATGAGAATGACAGTTGGCGGGTAGTGCCGGGAGCTGCCGCCGAAGGTGCCGTGCGCGGCAATCCCGATCTGCGTACGCCCTTGGAATTCGTCCGTATCGAACCCTATGTGGTGCCCAAGAAGTCGCTCACCGGGGCCTCCTCTGAGCGCGTCGATACGCGGGTTCTGCAAGTCATCTATCGCGTGAAGCGCAGCAACCTGCGCATCTACGCCGGTCAGCAGATGGATGTCTTCATCAATGCGACGGCGGCGGAAGCGACCACGGCCCCCTGACCGCGCCGGTTCAGCCCTCTGCTGACCTTTGCTGCCATCATCGTAGAGCGAGTACAGCCCCGGGTTGCGAGTTTGCAGGGGCTAAAAAATTGGCGCACGTTCGCGAGGCAAAGGCCAGGGCGAGCACTGGTCTTGCCCTGCGCGCTGCACGCGCAAGGATGCTTCAATACGACCCCGTAGCTCAGCTGGATAGAGCGTTGGTTTCCTAAACCGAAGGTCACTGGTTCGAATCCAGTCGGGGTCGCCATGGAAAACACCGTCGATTCTGCAAAAACAGAGCGCCGGTTTTTATCAGGATGTGGGCGTTCG
>JBILBP010000272.1:0-4004 GCA_044353645.1 Planctomycetota bacterium
ACTCACAGGCCTTCCCAGCTGTTCATGCACTGCGGATCTACCTCAACAGTTCACGGACCTACTATGAAGGCACGACAATTCGTCTCCAATACGTGTTGAGATCAAATCCCATTCTTGGGGCTGAGGATCCCTGAGCCTATGTGCAAACCAATTTCGGGCGTCGCGCTTTGCGAGGATGGCCTGGAGAGGATCAACCCTGCACGTCCACGTGCGGGCGGATTTCGGCGTGCGGTAGGAAGAGCTCCGCCTGGCGTTGCTGTTGCTGATCGCGCAAGCGACCGAAGACGGAATTCAAGGCCGCCGTCGAGAGCGGACTGACCTCCAGGCGCGCGCGGAGGTTCGCTGGTTCGGCGGAATCAGCGGGTGGGTTTGCCGGGCCCAGTTGACGCAGCGCCTCGCTCAGGCTCTTGGCCAAGCTCTCGGCCAAGCTCTCGGGCGAGAACAATTGATCCAACAATTTTTTTCCGGTGCCGCGGAGATCAGGTGGCCAAGCCTCTGCGGTCGCGCCGCTGGGACGCTCGATGGTGAGATCGAAACTCCGCGATTGGGTGACCGTGAGCGAGTGCTGATAATCGAGGTCCAGAGCGAAGCTGCGACCATCGTCGAGGGTGATCGTACCGCTGGCATGGAGGGCGGTGGTCTCGGCTTCTTGGGCGAAATCCTGGTAGGAATAGGTTAGCCCGTGGTCGGAGCCCTGTTGCACTTCACGGCTGGCAGTGTGCGACTGATGCGCGTGGCTGACATCGATGTCGAGTGCCATCGAGGCGACATTGGTGATCCCGAACATCGTATCGAGCAGGCTGAGGACCTTCTTCTGCTGCGCTTCCGGCCGGTCGAGCAGGGCTTGGCCAGCCCTCGACCAAGTCGCGCTATCGCCGCTTTGGGCGGTATTCGCCGGCGCGGCTGGAGCTACCGGCGAAGCGGCTTTCGCCACCGGCGTCGACGCTTCGGCGGTGGCCGCAAGCGAGCGTTTCAACGCTGAGCTGAGTTGCGAGAGCTGTGGGAGGTACGGTGATACGGAACGCATCACCGAGCATCGGCAGCCCGCCGGCGGACTTGAGCCGCGAGTGCCTAATTGGGCGGATAGGGGTCGCCGCCGGCTTGTTGGATGATCCCTGAATAGAGGGAAATGATCTGCCAGGCGACGAACAGCACCACCATGCCATAGATCACCGAGGTGAATGCCTTGGTCGTCCATAGGGCGCGCACCTGGAAGCTTTCGCGGGCGGCGACCGCGGCCTGGTCCAGGGAGCGGTCGAGCGTGCCCGACTGCTCGCCGGCGGAAACCAGCATCAGCATGGTCGCCGGCAGGTGCACGGTCGCCAGGGCCTGGGTGAGATTGGCGACGGTACCGTTGTCGACCTGCCGCGCGGCGTCGCGCAAACGTACCGCCAGGACGCGATTGCCGACGGCTTCGGCGGCGAGCTCCAAGGCGTCGCGGACCTTGAGCCCGGCGGCCATCGCCGCCGCTAGGACCAGGCAGAGGTTGCAGGTCAGGAATGGCTGGACTACAAAACGCGGTCCGGGCAGCAATGCCAGGCGTGCCAATAGCCCCGACGCATGCCATAGGCGCGCGACGAGCACCACTCCGGCGACGAAGGCCCACAGCGTCAGCGGTCCGGCCAGCAGCCACCACGCCGACATCTCGGTGGTGAAGAGCCGGGGAATCAGCGGCACGACCAGGGCGACATGCAGCAGGACCACCGGATAGATAAGGCGCCCGATCGCCAGGCTGCGGAGGGCTTGGAGCTGATCATAATGATCAGCGATGCGCGCGCATAATTCCGGGAGCTTGCCGGTCGCCTCGCCGGCGCGCACCAGGGCGCAGATCAGCTGCGACTCGCCGGCGGCGGTCAGCTGGCTGGCCAGATCCAGGCCGGAGGTGCAGCCCACCGCCCATTGCTGGCCATGCGTGCGATAGCTGCCGCCGGCGGTTTCCCCGGCCAGGCGCAGCGACGTGCCCAGGGGCATGCCGGTGCGCGTCAGCACCGCCAATTGACGGAAGAAGCCCGAGGTCTGCTGCCAGCCCATGATCAGCTCAAAGCGCTCGCGACCAGGGGTGGCACGAGCCCGGTCAGCGGCAATTCGGCGCTGTGGGCGGCACGCACCAGATGCGAGCTCAAGTGCGCATGGACCCCGGCGGTCATGAAGAACATCGTGTCGAAGCCGTGGCTGCGGTTGACCTCGGCCATCGATTTCTCGTGCTCGAAGTCGAGCGGATTGCGCAGGCCGCGGACCAGGGTGGTTACCGCATGTTCCTGCGCGAAGCGCACGGTTGCGCCGCGGTAGCTGACCACCCGCGTTCCGGGGATGTCGCGGCAGAGGGCCTGCACCAGTGCGATTCGCCGGCTCACTGGCAGCCAGCCGGGCTTGTCAGGATGTTCGGCGATCGCCACCAGCAGCTCGCCGCCGCCGCCATGGGCGATGGCCGCGGCGCGTTGCATCACATCCAGGTGGCCGAGGTGAGGGGGATCGAAACTACCGGGAAAAAGCAGGCGCATGGACATGGGCGGCCTATCGGATGTCTTCTTCGATGCGTGAGATCAGGCTCTCGGCGATGGTTTCCTCGCCCGCACCGTCGGGGTGCACGATGCGTACGCTCACTAGGTTGCCATCGGCGTCGGTGCGCTTGGACATGATGAAGCACAGCAGGCTGCCGCCGGCCTTGAAGATGACGCGATCGATCTTGCCGAGGTCTTCGGGTGGCGCCTGGGTCGTGGTTTTTTGAACCGCGGCCGCGGTCTCGGCCGTATTGATGGCGACCTCCTTGATCTTCTCGCTGTTCTTCTCGACTTTCTTCTCGATTTTCTTCTCGATTTTCTTGAGTTCCTGGGTCTTCATCCAGTCTTCGAGCCAGCTTTGCCAGGCGGCTTGGATGGTGGCGGGGTCGATGCCGACGCGGTAGGTCCCGCCTACCGGGGTCTTGCCGGCGCGACTGCTGAGGGCGTTGACGGCGGCCTCGCCGGCCTGTCGATCGCCGATGGCGGCAACCAGCAGTGGCAGGATTTCCGCATCCTTGCCCACCGATTTGCTGCTCAGGGCACGGATGGCGGTTTTCTTGGCGGTCGCATCGTTGCTGGCCAAGGCTGCTTGCAGGGCGGTCACTTCCGCTGTGGCGTCGGCCGCCAACAGCGAAGCGCTCGCCGACAGCACGAGGAAGGCCGGAGCGAGGAGGAGAAGATGGGCAAGACGCATGGAAACTCCGGAAGTAAAAATAGCCCTAGCGGCGGGCCAGCATGGCCTGCGCCACCTCGTCGGCGGCCGCGCGTGAAGCGAGCAGTTCGACCAGCATCAAGCCCAGCTCGAGGGCCGTGCCTGCACCCTGGCTGGTGATCAGGTTGCCATCGACAACGACGCGTTCATCGATCCAGGCGGCGCAATGCGGCTCGACCGCGGAGCGCACCCCGGGAAAGGAGGTCAGCCGCCGCCCGCTGCATAGCCCCCGTGGGACGAGAGCGATGGGTGCTGCGCAGATCACCGCCAGCAGGCGCCCGGCAGCGAGTTGCGCGCAGGCGAGGTCCTGGATGCGCGGATCGTCACGGCAGATCTCGGCCGAGCCCTTGCCTCCGGGCAGGTAGACGACGTCGAAGGTCTGCGCGGCAAGGTCGGCATACCGCGTATGGGCACTGAGGGGCAGGCCGCGGCTGCCGAGCACCGTGGTCAGGTCGCCGGTGCTGGCCATGGTCACGCGATGGCCGCCCCGCACGAGGATATCGGCGACGGCGATGGTCTCGATTTCTTCGGCCCCGGGGGCGACTAGGACGAGCGCAGTAGCCATAGGAAGTGATGTATTCCGTGAGGAGTTGCCGGCGTCCAACTGGCGAGCATCATCCCGCACATGCGTAGCGGTGCAAGGTTGGCAGTTCTTTTCCTGGGCTTCTGGGTGGGCGTCACGGCCGCCGAGTCGCTACTGCCGCCCCCGCCTGAGCCCGGCCCCGAGGTCGCGGCCCTGGCGGCGGCGCAGAGCACGGTGACCACCCTGAGCGGCGATTTCACCTGGATGA
>JBILBP010000273.1:0-3985 GCA_044353645.1 Planctomycetota bacterium
CGACCTCGACGATACCCCAGAAGCCGGATTTGAGCCGTACCGGCACAACTTCGGTGGGTTCGATCAGGCCAGTGAGCCGACGGGGCCTGGTGGTCGCCGGATCGTGATTGGTATCCGCCAAAGCCAGCACCTGCGCACCAGCAGCGAGGCCCTCGGTGATCACGAAGGCGTTACCCGATTGCACGCCGCGCACGATCTGCAGGCGGCCATCGGGATGGCGGATCTGCGGCTCGCGGGGATCAACCGTGACCTGCACGGCCCACGTCGGCAGAGCCGCGCCGTGCACCGGACGCAGCAGATCGCAGACCACTGCCATGCCCGGCTTGAGCATGCCCGGCTTGAGCATGCCCGGCTGGAGCTGCACGGCCTCAACATCCAATCGGATGACGGCGAGAAAGGCCCGCATGCCATCCTTCTTTTCGGGAGCGGCGGCGATCGAGAGGACGCGTCCGGGGATTTTCGCCTCGCCCACCGCCGGCACGTTCAGTTCGGCGCGACCGAAGTCGGGACGATCGGCGGTCCAGATCGTCACCAGATCGCGCAGCGCTTCCGGGATGCGCACGTAGGCCATCATCGCCTGGTCCTCGAGCACGAACAAGCACGGCGTCGATGGCAATTTCGAGCCTGATTTGACGTTGCTGTCACGCAAGCGCACGGTGCCGACGGTATGCGAACGCATCACCGGATCGGCAACGAAAGCCTGGCGGGCGGCGAGCTCACTACTCACACGACGCTGATCGCCGCCGATCAGCGCCAATTCCCGGTCGACCAGCTGACGCAGGATGGCGATGCGGGCATCGATGCCGCTGACAACATCGAGCTCGCGACGCGAGCGTTCGCAGGCCAGTTCGAGCTGCTGTCTGGCGAGGGCTTTCGCCCCGTCATCCCATTCGCGGCGGGCGCGTTCGGCGATGGCGGCCTGGAATCGCGCCTGATCGCGGGCGGTGCGGGCCTTCACGACATCGACCGCCGGCACCCGGCCGCGGACGGCGAGCTGCTCGACCGCGGTCAGGGTGCGCTCGGCACGCGCGAGGACGGCAGCGGCCTCCTGCGCCTGCATCTCAGCGAGGCGCCGTCCGCTCTGCTCGTCGGCATGGTTCGACACCAGGCGGGCGCTGCGGATGTCGCCCTCGGCGCGGGCTACGCTGGCCTGGATCTGCAGCTCGGCGAGTTCCCGTTCACGGGCGAGCCGCTGACCGGAGATATCGGCCTCGATCTGCATCAACTCGGCCTTCTGGGCGGTGATCCACTGCGTGACCATGGTCACGTCGTGACGCACCAGGATGTCGCCATCGGCGACCCGCGCGCCGTCGGCGACGACCTCCGCAAAAGGCATCCAGTCGAGCTGCGGACCATAGGCCACCGGGGCGCGGTTGTCGATCCAACCCTCTACCGTCAGGGCCAGCTCACCATCGACGGCCTGGGCAGTGATCAGGCGCTGGGGATCGCTGATGACCTCAACGTGGTCACCGCAACCGCTGAGCATCAGCGCCGCGCCAAAGAGCCAGAGCCAGCACCAGCGCCAACGTACCGGCATATGCACGCGCACAGGGTCACGGCGCACGGGGGACGCCGGCCTCGGCCGGCCGGGGAGCTGGTGCGGGCTCGGCCTCGGGGGCCTCGGCGCGTACCGGCGTCGGGGTCATGGGCGTGATCGCGCGATAGCCGGCATCGGTAGTGACCATGGCGATACGCGCATCGAGCAGACTGATCTCGGCGTCATTGAGCGACTGCTTGGCACGCGTGACTTCGAGATTGTCGACGGCACCGGTCTCATATCGCCGCAAGGTCGCATCCAGACGCGTGCGCTCGATGTCCAGACGCTGCTCGGCGAGGCCCAGCAGGCGGCGGTTCTGTTCGATGCGTCGGCCGATGTTGCGCAGCGATTGCTCAAGTTCGTCACGGAGGCTCGTCACCTGGCGCTCCTGATCGGCGATCTGCAAGGACAGCTGCTGGTACCGCGCCCGTTCGGCACGCCAGCCATCGAGGGGCATGGTGTAGGTCAGGGATAGCGCCACCGAGTTGTCGATGCCATCGCTGCCGTTGAAGGTCCGCGCACCTTCGGCGGCGCGTTCGACGCTGAGTCCGGCGGTGACCTGGGGCAGCAGCTGATCGCGCTGGATGCGCAGGTTGATGGCCAGGAGTTCCGCCTGCTTGGCGGCATCCCCGAGGGTTTCGTGGCTGCTCAAGGTCGCCTGGACATCCGCCTCGACATCGCGCACCGGGATCGCCGCCACCCGCGCGGCATCGATGACTTCGGGAATGATCGCCAGCGGCGAGGAGATCGGCCGATCGAGCAAATCGTTGAAGGCTTCGCGGGCCTGTTCGAGCTGGGTACGATCGGCGAGCAGATCGGCTTCGGCCTGGTTGAGGTCGAGCTCGGCATAGAGTCCATCGAGCGGCGAAGCGAAGCCGTGGGCGATGCGGTCCTGCACCGTGGCCAGGAATTCGCGGGCATCGGTGCGCCGGAGCTGGCGCACCGCGACCCGCGTGGCGGCGCGCTGCACCGCGAAAAAACTGTCGGTGACGCGCTGCTCAAGCTGCCGACCAGCGAGCACGAGATTGTTCGCCGCGGTGTAGATGGCGATGTCGGCCTGGGTGATCGGCAGCCGTTGCGCCACATTGGCGGCGATGTTGAACAGCTTGCGGCTGACCAGCAGGCCCGCGGCCGTGCCGTATTGATCGCTGCCATCGACGCGCTGTCCCTGGCCGTAGCCGAAACGCATGTACGGCTCGATCTCGAAACCGAGGGCCTTGCTGGTCAGGGCCACCCGACCGGCGCCGGTATCGCCTTCGCGATTGGTGGCGATGTAGGTGGTGCTGAGCACCGGCGCGAACACCGTCGTAGCCGCGATGCTGCGCCCCAGGCGGGCCTGTAGGAGAGCACTGCGCGTGGTGCGCAAGGAACGATTGGTGGTCAGGGCGCGGCCGATCGCATCCGCGAGACTGATGGCCGAGGGATCGTTCGCCGCCAGGACCGGTGACGGCGGGGTCACCGCTCGTGCCCCTGGTGCTGGTGTCACAGCCGGTGCCACCAGCGGAGAAGCTGTCGGCATCGGCAATGACGGCTCTTCCGCCATGGCCATGAACGCCAAACCCAATAAGAGTGGAGTGAAACGCACGGAATTCATGATCCTAAGTACACTGTGATCATCGCAATCCCAGGCCTGGAGTGTTCATTGTCATACTTCGTGGCGCCGTCACCGTTGATCACGTATCAGCAATAAAAAAAGCCCCCGGATGATCCAGGGGCTTTTATGCCTGACGTTGATGATCGCGAATCAGACGGTGATACGCACGAAGCCGGTCAGCGTGATGCCGACGCGCTGTGCGTACTTCTCGACGGTCTCGCCCTTGTCGGCGTCGAGGAGCATCTCCTGCTCAAGGAGCACGTTCTCCTTGTAGAAGCGGCCGAGCTTGCCGTCGACGATTTTCGGACGCATGGCTTCAGGCTTGCTGAGCACATCGGCCATGCCCGCGAGGATCTCGCGCTCCTTGGCGACGACCGCCGGATCGACCTGATCGCGGCTCAACGACACCGGCACAATCGGCGACGAGGCGACGTGCAGGGCGACCTGCTTGAGCTTGTTGTCGGCATTGTTGGTGCCGGCGACCAGGGTGGCGATGCGGCCACCGTGGCTGTAGCCGACCACCGCGGTACCGGTGAGGCGCGCGACCTGGACCAGGACGATGTTCTCGCGGATCTTGTTGACCAGCTCGGTGACCACATCGTCGACGCTGATGCCGTCGACGGTCTTGACCTTGAGGGCTTCGACGGTCTCGGCGCCGGTGTCGAGAGCGACCTGGGCGATCTTGTTGGCGGCGGCCTTGAAATCGTCGCTAATAGCGACGAAGTCAGTCTGACAGCCGAGCAGCACGAGCACGCCGGCGCCGTCCTTGATGGCCATGCCGACGAAGCCGTTGGGGGTTTCGCGACCGGCGAACTTGCCCACGGCGGCAAGGCCCTGCTTACGCAGGAACTCGA
>JBILBP010000032.1:0-13124 GCA_044353645.1 Planctomycetota bacterium
CTAAGCCGTGGATATCGGGCACTACCAGCAAGCGGGCGGTAAGGCCACTCGCGTTCATCACCTGCAACATGCGTCGCCTGCCATGGCCAGTGGTTGAGGGCTCGTCGCGTGGCCAGTGGCCCGAAGAACGCGTGCTGCGACCGGCTCAGCCCTTGCGGCGAAAATAAACGAATGGTTACGTAGACTTGGCATAATTCGGCCAGGATGATAGGAATCAACATAGTACTATGTCAATAGATAAAGTATTACGCCTGAAGAATACGCGGTTTTATCTACGGACAGCTGTCCGCTCCACACTGAGCACGCTGGTCGTAGACGACTGATAAACGGGAACCATCTCGAATGACATCAGCCGACGGCTCCACCCCGGCAAATCCCTCGAAAGGCCCCCTACGATCAACAGGAAATGCTAGAGCGGTAAGGAATGCCAATGGCTGAATTGATTGTATGAGAGCATTAATCAATCCAGGCAGTGCCCTGAAAAAAATCGCAGCCCGGTGGAGCAAAGCTCCACCGGGCTGCGGCGACATGCAACATCGGGACTCAGGTCCGTCGCCTGGAAGTGTTGCTTCCAGGCTACGGAATGGAGGCCCCCTCCAGGGAGACGTCACAGGAAGCGTTGCTTCCTGTGACGGACTGGGGCCCCATCCCCAGTCTTAGTAGACCGCGCCGGCGATCGGCTGCTCTTCGTCCTTCAGATCGGTGATCATGGCTTCGACCGTGAGCATCAGACCAGCCACCGAAGCGGCGTTCTGCAGGGCGACACGGGTCACCTTGGCGGGGTCGACGACGCCGGCCTTGACCAGGTCCTGGTATTCGCCAGTGCGGGCATTGTAGCCCTCATTGGCGTTCTTGCGCGAGAGGATCTCGGCAACCACGACGGCACCATTCTGGCCGGCGTTGGCGGCGATCTGCTTGGCGGGGGCTTCGACCGCACGCAGGATGATCTCGGCTCCGAGGCGCTGATCGTGATCGAGACCCTTGGCGAGTTCCTCGATGGCCTTCTTGGCGCGCAGCAGGGCGACACCGCCGCCGGGGACGATACCCTCTTCGACGGCCGCACGAGTGGCGTGCAGAGCGTCTTCGATGCGCGCCTTCTTTTCCTTCATCTCGGGCTCGGTAGCAGCACCGACGTTGATGACGGCGACGCCACCCGAGAGCTTGGCGAGACGCTCCTGGAGCTTCTCCTTGTCGTAGTCGCTGGTGGTGGTCTCGACCTGCTGCTTGATCTGGGCGATACGCGCAACCAGGTCGGCCTTCTTGCCGGCACCTTCGATGATGGTGGTGTTCTCCTTCTCGACGGTGACGTTCTTGGCGCTGCCGAGGTCGGCGATCTCGACGTTCTCGAGCTTCTCACCGAGGTCTTCGGCGATGAACTTCGCGCCGGTGAGGACGGCGATGTCCTTGAGCATCTCCTTGCGACGGTCGCCGAAGCCGGGGGCCTTGACGCCGCAAACGTTGAGCACGTTGCGCAGCTTGTTGACGACGAGGGCGGCGAGGGCTTCGCCCTCGATCTCTTCGGCGATGACCAGCAGCGGCTTGCCGGCCTGGGCGACCTTCTCGAGCAGCGGCAGGAATTCGCGGAGGTTACTGATCTTCTTCTCGTAGACGAGGATCAGCGGCTTCTCCATGTTGACGGTCTGGTTCTCGGAGCCGGCAGCGAAGTACGGGCTGATGTAGCCCTTGTCGAACTGCATGCCTTCGACGAGGTCGAGCTTGGTCTCGGTCGACTTGGCTTCTTCGACGGTGATGACGCCGTCTTTGCCGACCTTGTCCATGGCTTCGGCGATGAGCTTGCCGATCTCTTCGTCGCTGTTGGCCGAGATCGTGCCGACCTGGGCGATCTCAGCGCTGTTCTTGATCTTGGTCGAGAGCTTGGAGATCTGCTCGACAGCGACCGCTACGGCCTTGTCGATGCCCTTTTTGATCTCGGTGGGGTTGGCACCCGAGGAGGTGACCTTGAGGCCTTCACGGAAGATGGCTTCGGTGAGCACGGTGGCCGTGGTGGTGCCGTCGCCGGCGACCTTGGAAGCCTTGTCGGCGACTTCCTTGACCATCGATGCGCCCATCTGTTCGAAGGCGTCCTTGAGCTCGACTTCCTTGGCGACGGTGACGCCGTCCTTGGTGACGGTCGGAGCGCCGTAGGACTTCTCGATGACGACGACCTTACCGGTCGGCCCCATGGTGACCTTGACCGCGTCATTGAGGGTCTGGATGCCGGTGAGAATCTTGCGGCGAGCGTTCTCGCCGAACATGATCTGCTTAGCCATAATGGTTATTTCTTTCGTTTAAGTTTATAAGAGGGGTAAAATCAACCGACCTTGGCGAGGATATCGGACTCGCGCAGGATGATGACTTCGGCGCCATCGACGGTGATCTCGGTGCCGCTGTACTTGCCGAACAGGATCAGGTCGCCGACGCTGACGTCAGGCTTGGCGCGCGAGCCGTCGTCGAGCAGCTTGCCTGGCCCGACCGCGAGGATCTTGCCCTGCTGCGGCTTTTCCTTGGCATTTTCCGGGAGGAAGAGTCCGCCAGCGGACTTCTCTTCGGGCTCGGTGCGGATGACCACGATCCGATCGTCGAGAGGCTTGATGACGGTTTTGGGAGCTGATTTGGCAGTTGCCATGATGAGGATCCTGAAAGTTTGTTTGTTGTTGAAGTGAAAGAGAGGAGAGAGGGTTCTGCGTGGGCGGGGATCGCAGACTTCGGATGACATGCCCCAAAGGGCATGTCATCCGAAGCAACGGGGCCCCAACCCCGTTAGAATCCTCCCATCCCTCCCATGCCGCCCATTCCACCCATGCCGCCCATGCCGCCCATTCCACCCATGCCGCCGCCTTCGTCATCTTCACCGTGACCGCCGCCCTTGGGGCCAGCTTTCTTCGGTTCTTTGATCTCGGCGATCATGGCATCGGTGTTGAGCAGCAACGTCGCCACCGAGGCGGCGTTGGTCAGGGCGCTCTTCGAGACCTTGACCGGATCGATGACACCGGCCTTGACCAGGTCGACGAATTCGTCGGTCTTGGCGTTGTAACCGACCGAGCCTTTTTCCTTGAGCACGCGGTTGACGATCACTTCGCCTTCTTTACCGGCGTTCTCGGCGATGGTCAGCGTCGGCAACTTGAGGGCGGCGATGACGATGTCAGCACCGATCTTCTCGTCACCGGTCAGAGCGAGCTTGGCGACCGCATCGATCGCACGCAGGTAGGCGGTGCCGCCACCGGCGACGATGCCTTCTTCAACCGCGGCGCGCGTGGCGTGGAGGGCGTCATCGACGCGATCCTTGCGCTCTTTCATCTCGGCTTCGGTGGCCGCGCCGACCTTGATCACGGCAACGCCACCAGCGAGCTTGGCGAGACGCTCCTGGAGCTTCTCACGGTCGTAATCGCTCTTGGTGTCTTCGATCTCGCGGCGGATCGACTTGATGCGCGCCTGCACGTCAGCGCGCTTGCCGGCGCCTTCGATGATCGTGGTGTTTTCCTTTTCGACCTGCACCGATTTGGCGCTGCCGAGATCGGACAGTTCGACATTCTTGAGCTCGACGCCGAGGTCTTCGAAGAAGGCCTTACCGCCGGTAAGCTTGGCGATGTCTTCAAGCATGGCCTTGCGGCGATCGCCGTAGCCAGGGGCCTTGACGGCGCAGCACTTGAGGACCTTGCGCATGTTGTTGACGACGAGCATGGCGAGGGCTTCGCCTTCGACGTCTTCAGCGATGATCAGCAACGAGCGGTTGGACTTGGCGACCTTCTCGAGCAAGGGCACGATCTCCTGGACCGACGAGATCTTCTTCTCGTGGATGAGGATGTACGGATTCTCGAGCTCGGCGGTGAGGTTGTCAGCATTGGTGATGAAGTTCGGGCTGGTGTAGCCGCGATCGAACTGCATGCCTTCGACGACGGTGACTTCGTCCTTGAGGCCCTTGCCTTCTTCGACGGTGATCACGCCATCTTCTCCGACTTTCTGCATGGCATCGGCAATCTGCTTGCCGATCTCCGCTTCGTTGTTGGCGCTGATGGTGCCGACCTGGGCGATGACTTTGAAATCGCCGCGGACTTTGATCGCCTGCTTGTCGAGGTTGGCCTTGACGGCTTCAACCGCCTTCTCGATGCCAGTCTTGAGGTGCAAGGGAGCGACACCAGCGGTGACGGCCTTGAGGCCCTGCACGAAGATGGCTTCGGCGAGGACGGTGGCGGTGGTCGTGCCATCGCCAGCCTGGGTACCGGTCTTGGAAGCGACTTCGCGCACCAGGCGGGCGCCCATGTTCTCGAAGGCATCACGAAATTCAATCTGCTCGGCGACGCTAACGCCGTCCTTGGTCACCGTCGGTGAACCCCAGCTTTTGTTGATGACGACGTTACGACCAGAGGGTCCGAGGGTCGCTTTGACGGTGCGGGCGAGCTTTTGCACGCCGCTCTTCACTTGGTCACGGACTTCCTCGTTGAAGATGATCTTCTTCGCTGCCATGGGGATGCTCCTAAATGGGGTTGCAGTCAGAGTTGAAGCCGGAGTTGAGCTCCGGCGGGTAGGAATGGCTCACTGCTTGCACGGGGCGTGCCAGTCGGGAATGATCGACCGGTTGCGCTTCGAATATTTATTAACAATGACTTATGACTTTTGTCCGGAGCCTCGTCAGGGCCATCGGTCAAACTGACCACGGCCTTAGGCCTTCGGCGACTTAGGCGACTTAGGCGGGTTCGCAGGTGCCGCCGGCGCGTCGATCTTTTTAGCCTGGGGCTGGGCCTGGGGCTTGCTCGGCGGTGATTTTTCTTCAGCGGCGGGCTTGGAGGACGACGTGCTCGTGGCCTTGTTCGCAGCCTTGTCGTCGGCCGGAGCGGCGGGCTTGGCATCAGAGGTTGCGTCAGCAGTGCCCGGATCAGCCGTGGTGGTGGCCGGGGCCGAGTGTTCGCCCTTGGCCTTGTCGGCGTACTCCTTGGAACGGTTGTAGTCGGTCTCCCAGAAGCCGCTGCCTTTGAAGATCACGCCGCCACCGAGCGAGACCATGCGCGTGACCTTCTGTTTCTTGCACACCGGGCACTTGGTAAGGGCATCTTCCTTGATGGATTGGAAAGCTTCGACCAGACCGCATTTCGGGCAGGCATATTCGTACGTAGGCATGGGGCAGGCGAGCACACGCGATATGGCGCGAAAGGGAAGGGGTTGCTTGCCCAGCTGCGGACTGGCCGCGAACCAATGCATGGCCTCCGAGGGCCCTTGCCCGGCGCCGGCCGATTACCGCCGGCACCGGCCGCTTTAAAGCCCCTTTCATTCCCCCTTCACCGACTACCGTGCGCCCCCTCATGAGCGATCTGCCTCCGGTGAAGTCTGGGTTTGTACGTCTCGGTGTACGCTGGCGCTCGGGCACCACCTTGACGCCCGGTGATCTGGTGACGGCGGCTGGCGTTGATCTCGATCAGATCGGTCCCATCGTCGTCCTCGACACCGAGGCTTACATCGAAATCGGCAATGAAGTCGCGCGCACCGCCCGCTTCAATCTCGACCGCCTCGGCCAGACGCGCATCATGCAGTTCAACTGGCGCTGGCTGAAGCTCAGCATCGGCCGCAACCACGGCCTGACCATCGGCCAGCTGCGCAAGCTCATGCAAAAGGTCGACGCCTCGCCCCTCGGTCGCCTGCACGTCAACAACACCCACACGCTCATCGGCCTGCAGGATTTCAAGCTCCCGCACGTCATGGCCAAACTGCTGACCACGCGCCTCAACGGCTACGCCGTGCGACCCGAGGCCCTCGAAGAAGGTGCCGGCCCCGGCAATCCCGCCTTCGTGCCCGGCGCGTAATTTATTTGTGAAGATTGCGTGAATGCTCGCGCTCGGCGATTACTCGCCATGATGCCCACGCGAGGATTTTCCGATGCGTATCCTGGGTTGGCTGTCGTTGATCTGCACCTGTGTCCTGGTGCTCGCCTGCGGCGACACTGAGCCGCCATCGTCGACCACCGCCGCCGTCCCAGCCGGTCCACCGCCGCTGGAACTGCTTTTCACCTACAGTTCGGAAAAGAAGGACTGGCTGAGCGAAGTCATCACCACTTTCAATGCCAGCCAAGCCACCATCAGCGGCGGCCAGCGCATCACCGTCACCGCCATTCCCATGGGCTCAGGTGAATGCATCGATGAGATCATCGCCGGTGTCCGCAAGCCGCATCTGATCAGCCCGGCCTCGGCGGCGTTCATCACCATGGGCAATGCCAATGCCCAGGCCATCACCGGCAAGCCGATGGTGGGCAGCACCGAGAATCTCGTGCTTTCACCAGTGGTCATCGCCATGTGGAAGCCGATGGCCGAGAAGCTCGGCTGGCCGAACAAGGCGATCGGCTGGGACGTTCGTGCGTGAATTGGAGGGCGCGGTGACCCATTACGGCTCGTCTACGGGCTTCTTCGCCGAGCGCATGTTCGCCGGCGGCATGGCCGCGTTCAATGCCACAGTGCTCTACGAGACCAACGTCATCGAGGCCGCGAATAAGCACCTGGCCACGCCGATCGTCGCCATCTATCCCAAGGAAGGCACCTTCTGGAGCGATCATCCGATCGCCGTCGTCCAACGCGAATGGGTTACCCCGGCGCATCAGGAGGCGGCCAAGAAATTCATCCGTTTTCTCCTCGATCGACCACAACAGGAAGCCGCCTTGCGCCTGGGATTCCGCCCCGGTTCGCCCGAGGTCGCGGTCGGGGCGCGATCGACGCGGCACATGGCTGCGATGCCCGGCAGCCGACGACCACCTTGGAAGTACCCTCGGCGCCCTTGCTGACCGAAGCCCTGGCGATGTGGAAGACCACCAAAAAGAATTCGCATGTCACCCTGGTGGTGGACATCAGCGGGAGCATGAACTCCGAGGGCAAGATCGGCAGTGCCCGCGCCGCCGCCAAGACCTTCATCGACGGCCTCGACGATCGTGACGTCTGTTCACTGCTGATCTTCAATGACCAGACCACCTGGCTGGCGCGGAAGGTGCCGGTGGGAACCGGGCGGGCGCAGCTTGCGGCCCTCGCCGGCAAGCTCATCGCCAATGCCGGCACCGCGCTCTCTGACGGGATCCTCGAAGCGCAGAAGGATTTCAGCGACGAGCATGAGCAGCACATCTCGGCGCTGATCGTGCTCAGCGATGGGCAGGACACGAAAAGCACAGCGAGCCTTAAACAAGTACTGGCGGCAGCGGCCGGCGGTGTCGAGCAGGGCGGGGTACGCATTTTCACCATCGCCTACGGCTCCGGGGCCAAGAACGACGTCCTCAAGCGCATCGCCGTGGTTTCCCGTGGTAAGCAGTTCAGCGGTGATGCCTCTTCGATCCGCAGCGTCTTCCGCGATATCGCGACTTTTTTCTAGAGGGGCTGTGCCCCTCGCCCCCGCGCCTTTGTCGTGGCTTTTTTCAGCCGTGCCGGCTGAAAAATGGCGGCATCGGCTGCGCCGATTGTACGCCGCCACCGCCACTCGGCGGCCGATTATCACTGATTACTGAACGTTCCTTTGTCGTGGCTTTTTTCAGCCGTGCCGGCTGAAAAATGGCGGCATCGGCTGCGCCGATTGTACGCCGCCACCGTCACTCGGCGGCCGATTATCACTGATTACTGAACGTTCCTTTGTCGTGGCTTTTTTCAGCCGTGCCGGCTGAAAAGTCGCCGATTATCAATGATTACTGAAAGTTCCTTATGAGCGACGGTCCGACTATCAAACCAGCCGGTGTCTTGGTCATCCTCCTGTTCATCGGCCTGTGCCTGTATGGTTCCTGGTGGCAATTTGCACGCATCCCGGCGCGCGCCGCCGCCACTGGCCCGGGCAGCGCTCCGGGCACTCCCGCCTCGGCAACGGGTACCGGCAGCATCAAGAGGCGAAACCGATGAGCAGGCCCTGCTGACACGCGTCCAGGAATTGGCGCAGGACCACGACCGCGACGTGGCGGTGCGCCAGTCCAAGCTCGCGACCCTCGAACTCACCCGCAAACGTCTGGCGACGGTGCAGGCGAACCGCGACTTCCTGCGCCGCATCGATGCCGATCTCGAACGTAGCGAAGCGCAGTTGACGCTCGCTCTCGCCGAGGCCTCAAGCAGCGGCGGCCGGGCGCCGGATCTGACCATCGGCCTCGATCTGGCCGGCCGGCTCCTCGATGCCGGAGTCTACGGTGATGCCGCTGACGCCGTGGCCTCGCTGAGTCTGGCGCCAGCCGCCCCACGAGCCACAGTCTCGGCATGATCTGGGACGTACTTGTAGTCGGAGCCGGCCACGCGGGCATCGAAGCCGCTGCCGCCGCTGCCCGCCTCGGCGCGCGCACGGCGCTGATCAGCGGCAACCTCGACACCATCGGCAAGATGAGCTGCAACCCGTCGATCGGCGGCGTCGCCAAGGGCCAGCTGGTGCGCGAGATCGATGCCCTCGGCGGTCTCATGGGGCTGGCCACCGATGCCACCGGCATCCAGTTCCGCATGCTCGGGCGCAGCAAGGGCCCGGCCCTGTGGAGCCCGCGGGCGCAATGCGACAAGGCTGCGTATTCGACGTGGATGAAAGAGCGCGTCGAAGCCACGACGAATGTCTTCCCGGTGCAAGGCGAGGCCTGGGAACTTGTATGCAGTGGAGGGTCCAGCGAGACGACGCCGAGGACCATCACCGGCATCCGCCTCAAAGACGGACGGCTGCTGAGTGCACCCCGGGTGATCGTCACCACCGGCACCTTCCTGCAGGGCCTGATGCACCAGGGTGAAAGCAAGAGCTCGGGTGGACGCATGGGTGACGCCGCCGCCACCGGATTGTCGGCGGCGCTCGCCGGACTCGGCCTGCGCCTGCTGCGCCACAAGACCGGCACCCCCTGCCGCCTGCATGGTGACTCGATTCGCTGGGAGCTCTGCGAGGAACAACCCGGCGATGAGCCGGCGATCCCGTTCTCATTCCTGAACGAGCGCATCGAGCAGCCGCAGCTGCCCTGCTGGGCCTGCTACACCACCGACGAGGCGCATGCCGCGATCCGCGAAAATCTGCACCGTGCGCCGATGTACAACGGTCAGATCGCTTCCGTCGGTCCGCGCTATTGCCCTTCTATCGAAGACAAAGTCGTGCGCTTTGCTGATCGTAGCGGACATCACATCTTCCTCGAGCCGGAAGGCCGGCGGACCAAGGAGATCTACGTCAACGGGCTCTCGACGAGTCTGCCGGTGGACGTCCAGGACCGCATCCTGAAGGCCATCCCGGCCCTCGCCGGGGCGCACGTCCTGCGCTACGGCTACGCCGTCGAATATGATGTCGTAGCCCCGGATCAGATGACCCATGCGCTGGAGTGCCGGACCGTCGGCGGCCTGTATTTCGCCGGTCAGATCAACGGCACCAGCGGCTACGAAGAGGCCGCCGCGCAGGGCCTGATGGCGGGCGCCAACGCGGCCTTGAGCCTCAGTGGCCGCGAACCCCTGGTGCTCTCGCGCGCCGATGCCTACATCGGCGTGCTCATCGACGACCTCGTGACGCGCTGCCCCGAAGAGCCGTATCGCATGTTCACCTCGCGCGCCGAACACCGCCTGCATCTGCGCGCGGACAATGCCGATCGGCGACTGACGCCGCTGGCGGCCAAGGTCGGCCTGGTCGATACCGCCCGCGCGACGGCGGTGGCCGGACTGGAGGCCGAAGTCGCCAGCTTCCTGCGCCAGGTTCCGGAAGCGCTCGGTCGCCGCATCGCCGGCGAAGGCATGCCTCTGGAAGAGATCACCGGCACCCTTCCTGAGCTGACGACGGTGAGCCCGCGCGTGCGTGAACAGGTGTGGATCACCTTGCGCTATGCCACCTATCTCGAACGCCAGCAGACGCGCATCGAGCGCCTGCAGCGCAACCGCGACCTGCCCTTACCGGCAGATCTGGATCTCACCACCTGCCAGGCCATCAGCCACGAAGGCCGTCAGAAGCTACTGCGGGCGCAGCCCCGCACGCTCGGCGAAGCCGAAACCGTCCCGGGTGTGACGCAGGCCGATATCGAAACCATCTGGGCCCTGATGCAGGCGCGACTTCGTCCCCAACCTGAGGTATAATTGCCGATGAGGAAACATCATGCATAGCAGTGACAAAACTGGTGAAAAGACCGCCCGCAACGCTTGGCGCATGTGGCGCATTATGGGCGAGTTCACCGCCGGTTTCCAGACCTTAAGCGAGATGCCCAAGGGCATCACCATCTTCGGTTCGGCCCGCACCAAGCCTACGGACCAGTACTACCTGGCTGCCGAGGAGATCGCCAAGCGCTGTGTCGGTCGCGGCTTCCCGGTGATCACCGGTGGCGGCCCGGGCATCATGGAGGCCGGCAATAAGGGCGCTGGCGAAGCCGGTGGCACCAGCGTCGGCCTGTGCATCCGCCTGCCCAATGAGCAAGGCGGCAATCCCTGGATCAACAGCCGTGTCGACTTCCATTATTTCTTCGTGCGCAAGGTGATGTTCCTGAAGCACACCGCCGCCGTGGTGGTGATGCCCGGCGGCTTCGGCACACTCGATGAACTGTTCGAAACCGCGACCTTGATCCAGACGCATAAAGTCGAACGCATTCCGCTGATCCTCTATGGCCGAGCCTTCTGGTCGGGTCTCCTGGAATGGATCAGCTTGCAGATGGAGACCAACGAAAGGTACATCACCCCTGGTGATCTCGATCTGTTCAAGGTTTGCGATTCACCAGAAGAAGTCATGGCAGCACTGGCCGATGTCGAATCCGAACCGGCCCCCACACCACGGCAGCCGACGCCGCTGAACAAGTACTGACGCACCGGCGCGGAATCGTCGCGATTAGACGGACCGTGATCGGCCACCGACGATTTCGCGCAGGCGTTCCTGGATCGCCCAATCAGTGCTGGTACCGGTCAGTAGCACCTGCAAGAAAACAGCTTCGCCCTCGTCATCCCCACGCCCCCGGCAACGCAGAGCCTGCAAGCTGATCAGCGCCGGATGCGCCTGACGACGTCGGGCTTCGGCAATGGCGAGTTCGGCTTTGCTTTCGAGCCCCCCGAGGAAGAACACCGCCGCCTGCCCGAGCGGACCGAGCGGCGACTGCGGATAGAGCTTCGCGACCTCACCGAATACACGGACCGCGGTCTGTACCCGGCGCTGCTGCAGATGGACCACACCGACCAGGGCCAGGGCCACGGGATCGCTGCTGTTGAGGCGGATGGCCTGCTGCGCCCACGCCAGGGCACCGGGAAGATCACCGCGCAAACCCATCAATTTCGCGCGCAGCAGGCACACACCGTCGTCCAGTCCCGAGGTGTTGTCGCGCTTGATACTGAGGACAATCTTATTGATGTTCGCTTCTGCTTCATCGAATTTGCCACTGAGGATCAGGGCGAGGATCTCCTCACGGCTGGGCTCGCGGCTGGCAACCAGTCCCAGAAAGCTGCGCGTCACCCGGCGGGTGAGGCTCTGAGGGGAGCGAGCCTCATAACGCACGGTGCCCAGGGTCGCATCGCGGAGGATCTCGAGGGTGTGATTCCAGAACCGCGACTGCAACGGATTGCACGCTAGGTCGGCGGGCGCCGCTACACCCTGATCGTCGTTGGGAGCTACGTCGGAGACCGTGACGGTGGGCGTCGACTCAGCGAAGAGCTCAGCAAAGGATTGCGCCTCGGCTTCGGGGACGGACGCGTCAGCTTCAGCGTCAACTTCAGCGTCAGCTTCAGCGTCAACTTCAGCGTCAACTTCAGCGTCAGCTTCTATCTGCGAATCAGCGGCAGCGACCTGCTCATCAGCAAATTCAGCGCGTGAATCCCTGCGCTTGTGGGTCAGCGCCTGGTGGAAAACGGCCGGGATCTCTGACGGGGAATGAGTCTGGAACTGAGCGTCTGCGTGCTTACTCAGACTAGCATCAGCGATGGCTGGGCTGCGGAACAAGTGGACCCACATCGCCAAACGCTGCTCGGCAGTCAGCCCATCATCGACGGCCGGGGCCATGTGCTCGGAAGTCGCCACTGGGGCACCCGCGAGCATCGGCGTCTGCTGGGTCAACGACGCCCCTGCTCGCGCACGGCGGAGGTTGGCGGCATGCGTCGCCAAGAGACGTACGTCATCGGCACTTAATCCGCTCGGCTGAACCCAGAACTGCTTCGTCCCCGAACTCGGCGGCTGAGATGCTAGCGACTGCGGCACTACCGAACTTGGCGTATAGCTCTGGGAGTATCTCGGCGGTACGACCAGCGTCGACTCGGGAATCGGCGGCCCCATCGGGATCGGCTTGCCCACTGGAGTTTTTTCAAAGGTCTCGGCCCTACGCTGAACCGACATCGCCGGCGCAGCAGCTTGCCGACATCGCCCGATGCTATCCACAGCCTCTCTGATCCTCTGCTGACAGATTTCCCAGTCGGCGAAACGCGCGCCGGGGGTCTTGCTCAGCAGACGCTTAACCAGGGTGGCGGTGTGGGCCTGCAGGCCTGGTACCAGACTGCGCAGTTCGAGGGGTTGCACCCGTTGATGGCTGGCCTTCACCTCATCGTCCGTACCGCTGAAGGGAGCGGCCCCGGTGAGCAGCAGGTACATGGTCACGCCCAGGGCATACATGTCGGATGCCACCGTCAGCCGCGCACCGGCCACTTGCTCGGGCGACATGGTCATCGGCGAGCCAACGAGGTCCTTGCTGGCGGCTTTCTGGAAGGCCGCTTCTTGGGCGACCGCCTCAGGGTCATAGATATCAATCAGACGTTCGCCCAGGGCATGACCGAAATCGATGATGTGGATGTTGAGCGTCTCGCTCTCCACGGCCATGTTGCGAGCATCGACAGCGATGGTTTGCGGGCCGAGATTGCGATGGATTACCGCGGCTTTTTCCCAGGCATGGCCAAGACCCTCGGCAACCTGCAAGGCGATCTGCAGCACCTTGAGCTCATCCATGCGCCCACCCTGGGTCATCAAGGTGGCGAGCGTCGGGCCGTGCACATGCGCAGTCGCCAGATACGGGCTATGGCCGATGAAGCCGTGGCCGGTATGGACCGCGATGCGGGGATGGTTAAGCCTCGATAAAAGCGCAATAGCGCGGGTAAAGCGGGCAATCTGGTATTCATCCGCAGAGCTCAGGATATTGATGCTCACCAGCCGCTCGGTGATCGATTCGCGCGCTTCCCACACCGGACCAAAGGCATTGACTCCGAGCTGGCGGGTCAGGGTGTAGT
>JBILBP010000274.1:0-3964 GCA_044353645.1 Planctomycetota bacterium
TTTCGCTGAGCGATCAGCGACGTAACCAGGGTGTCGGCGTGCTCGCTACCGTTGGTATGCGTTTCTGATAATAGGAGCAGTCTACGGCAATTCCGCAGGTTGCTGGTCTCGTTTTCCGTATTTCAAGCGCATTTTAGGGTTCGGTGAACTGAGCTCTGAGACGTTTGTGGCGTGTGCTAAAGATCAGTGTGCCCTTGGCGATCAGTCTTTTTCGACCGTCGTATCGTAGGTCTTGGCGCCCTTTCCAAAGCGTGCCTTCTCGTCGGGCATCAACGGTCGCATGCCCGGAAAGGGGTTGCCGCCGGCAAACGGATTGCCATTCGGGAAACCTCCACTCGGAAAGCCGCCACCTGGGAAACCGCCGCCGATCATTTTTCCCATGCTGCGTTTGACGATCACGGCCATGACGGCAGCGCCGAGTTTGCCGAGCAGCGACTGCACCGGGGGCAGGAGCAGCAGCAGGCCGGGGATGTCGCTCAGCAGGCCCGGTAGGCCGAGTAAGATGGCGCCGAGCACGCCGACTACATGGCGACCGGCGGTACCATTCAAAACCCCGGGCATGACCTTGGTCACATGCCAACGGCCGAGCTTGATCGCCACCATGAGCGACAACCCGATCCACAGCACCATGATGAGGTAGCCGCCACTGCCGACGGTGGCCTCGAAATGGGTGTTGAGGAAACGGCTGGCGCCCACGTACGCCCAGACCTCAAGGGCCAGCCAGCCGAGGACGACCAAGAAAACAAGGCAGCCGAGACCACGAGTCATGTGTTGCGCGCTTTTTAAATCGGTTATCGGCCAGTGGTTTCGATCTTGTCGAGGCCGATGCTGGCACAGAAATCAATCAGCTCACCGACGCGATTATAATCCGCCCCGGGCTGGGTAATGATCTTCAGGTAGGCGCGGGCATTGCCAGTGGCGCTGCGGCGATTTTTATCAGCCACCGCTTGCAGCTCGGCCAGCACCTGGTCGTACACCATGGCCTGACCGTCGAAGAGGTAGCCATTCACATCGACCAGCACGGTCACGGTGTGTTGCGGAACCGGATCCGGGCGATTCCAGCAACCCGTGAGCAGCACGCAGCTGAACACCAGCAGGACGCCGAGGATCAAACGCATTTCAGCGCACCAGCACGGCTGGCCGCGACAGTCGCGCACCCGACGGCGTGGTGACGGTGACCATCGGCCAATCGCTCGAGGCCTCGGTCACCACGAACCGTTCGAAGCCGTTCTCGGCATCACCTTCGATGATGAAGGTGTCCTCGCTCTTGGTTCCGGTGATCGAGGGGTTCCAGGCTACTGCCTGATTGGGAACGACGAGGCGTGCCTCGCCTGGCGTAGCCAGGAAATCACGGCCGGCGTAGCCGGTCGGCCCGCCTTGATGGTGCAGTTGCCATTCCTTGGCGAAGCCTTCCTTTTTATACTGGGCCTGGCCGTGGGCGAAGGCTTGGCCATAGCTCGCACCGGGGACGGTGGCTTCCCAATAGGCGGCTTCGATGCGGCACACGGCTTCGTGGCGGAAGGCGAGGTCCTTGGGCAGCTTGCCGAAATACACGATGCGCGTCAGGCTGACGATCATGCCCTGACGCTGGCCGCAGATGATCAGCATCGCATGGCGCTTGAGCCGTTTGCTGGTCGGGGCGGGGTGGCGGTATTCACTGATGCGTTCATCGAAGGCGACCAGCAACACATGCGGCTGGATGCCGCGCGCGAGCAGATGACGGGCCATTTCGGCCTCGGCGTGGTGTTCGCTGTCGCCCGGTTGCAGGCTGTGGCAGACCGTCTCCATGACCAGCGAGCAGTCGCGACCGAGAGCCTTGTAACGGCGGATTTCCGGCTCGAGCAATTGCGCCCGGCAGGTCTGGTTGAAGTCCCCGGGCAAGCCCTTGAGACCGGTCATTGCCGGCGCATCGCTGGCCCAGGTTGCGGTCTTGGTGGGCCCGCCAGCGAGCTTGGTGACCATGGCGCTGAGCGGCGTGGTCCACGCGAAACTCTTCGGTGTGAAGGCGGATACCGGTTCTTCTTTGGAGAAGCGCGCCATCTCGATGTTGTTGGCGATCAGGTAGGCCCCACGCGCGGTGACCGCAAAGGCTCCGAAGGCATCGTCGGTCTGGCTGACGATGTGGCCGTCGCCGCCACCGCTGAGCCAGGCCCAGTTGGCACGCGAGCCGAGGACGATGCCATCGAGCTTCTGCTGTTTCAGGTAGGTGCGGACGCGGGCGAGCTTGACGGCGGTTTCGGTCATGATGGCGATCTGCGCAATGGTTAGTTTTTGTTGGCGCCGACTTTGAGATCTTCAGCGGGACGGACCCCGTCGTGCGGTGCATGGTCTCGACTGACGGCGCCTTCAGGGGCCTCGGGCTTCTTTTCGACCTTGGATTTGTCGTCGCCGTCTTCCATGCCTTTCTTGAATTCCTTGATGCTGCCGCCGAGGCCGCGCATCATCGAGGGCAGGCGACTTCCAAATACCAGCAGGGCGACGACCAGGATGACCAGCCATTCCATTCCAGCAGGCATACCGAAGGCGGGGATGATGTGAGGGTGCATATGCGAAACCTTGAGACAGGGCGATGCGGCCATGCGTCGGGAGGGCGAAGGTTGAGTATATTAGGTGCCAAGCGCCTGAACGCAACGAGACCGCCATCAGCGAGCCTGGGTTTGCCTCCCTGGAAGAAGCCCTGAGCATGTCGCCATGGCCGGTCAAAAGGATCCCCAGAGGGCGCTGGCGACGATGCCGCCGGCCGGCGACCGAGAGTTGGCGTCAGGGCATCTACGTATAGGTTGCGAGGATCATAGGCAGCCACGGAGGGGTCAGCGTTGAGCCTCGCAAGCCAGGTACCGGTGCTGGTGTTGGGTATGCACCGCAGCGGGACATCGTGCGTCGCCGGCATGCTCGCGGCCCATGGCGTCGTGCCTGCGGGCAGCGTGGTACGCAACTGGGACAACGCCCGGGGGCATTTCGAAGCCACGGCGGTGGTGCGCCTCAATGAGGCGGTCCTCGCCTACAACGGTGGACATTGGCTGTCGCCGCCGGCAGCCGTGCGCTGGACCGCGGCCCACGCCGCCGAACGCGATGCCCTGCTGGCCATCCCCAGCAATCTGCTCAAGGATCCGCGCACATTGCTGACCTTGCCCTTTTGGCTCGCCACGGCGCTGCCCCTGCGCTTGCTCGGTATCGTGCGCGCCCCGTTGGCGGTGGCCCGTTCGCTGTCCTCGTGGCGGCAGCTGCCGCTGGCGACGGGAGTGGCCTTGTGGACAGCGCATAATCAGGCCTTGTTGACTGCCCATCGCATGGCGGGCGCGTCTTTCCCGCTCCTCGATTTCGAACAGTCGCACGACGACTTCCTTGCCGCCGTCGAGGTGGCCTTCACGACCCTGGGATTGGTTCCCGACGCCAGCCTCCTGCGTCAGGCCTATGCATGCGAGCTGGTCCATCACGATGCTGTTCCCGACGCCACCATCGCCGGCATCGAACTCACGGCGGCGGCATTGCATGCCGCCTTGCGGGCGCGCGCACTTGGCGTCTCCCGGCCGAGGTTGCAGACGGAGACGGCTGCTCCGGCGGCAACCTTTCCCTGGCCGGCCATCACCGCCCTGCGTGCGGCGATTGCCGCCGGTGATACGGTAGCAGCAAGGCTCCATGCGCACGCCGCCATGGCTGCGCCGGGCGATGTCGCGGCTATCGCTGTACCGGTGGTGGCGGATCTGCTGCGCGCCGGGCAGCAGACGCTGGCGGCAGAGGTCCTGACTGCGGCCCCGCCGCTGCCGGCAGCCTTGCGCTGCTTGTTGCATGGCAAGATCGCCCTCGCTGGCGGTGAGGCCGCTGTCGCTGCCACTTTCCTGGGCCAGGCATGCGCCGTCGCCGACCCCTTCTGGGAAGCCCGTCAGCTGCTGCCGCAGGCTTTGCGTCGCGCCGGCGCCCACGCCGAGGCCCAAGCGGCGCAACTCGCTCTGATGGGCGATGC
>JBILBP010000033.1:0-13071 GCA_044353645.1 Planctomycetota bacterium
CATTGCAGGCCAACAAATTCAATGAGGCGCTGACCGCGGTCGCGGCCCTCGAAAAGGAATTCCCGCGCAGCGTGCGCTTGGACCGTGCGCTGTCCGTGCGTGGCCAGGCCCAGGTCGCCACGGGCGACGCCGCATCAGCGGCGAAGACTTTCGCGACCTTGAGCGCAATGGCCAAGGAGTGGGGCGAATCCGCCGCCTTGTGGGGCGCCCAGGGCCAGGCGGGCTTGTTGGCCGCCAATAAGCAATACACCGAAGCTGCCGAGGTCATCAGCAAGATCCTGACGCGTATGGACCCCAACAAGGCGAAAAAACTCTATGTCGGTCTGGTGCTGGAACTCGCCGAGAATCAACGCGCGGCCGGTAAGCCTGATGATGCCGTGACCAGCCTGCGGGGTGTCCTCTATCGCGAGGTCGAGGGCAGTTTGCAGGCGCGTGCGCACCTCGCTCTGGCGCAGATCCTGGCCACTAAGCCCGACGCCGCCTCGCTGGCGGCGGCCTTCGATCAGGCGGCCCTGGCCTCGGTGATCAAGGGTGCCGAGCCGACGGTGGTGAGTGCTGCCAAGACCGTCGCCCTGGCGGTGACGGACAAGCTCGCCAAGGATCCGGCGGTGAGCGCAGCCGACAAAGCCGAGTACCAACGCAGCCTGTCGTTCTTCTGATCGCCAGCATCCTATCTTCTCCAGACGTCGTCCTGTTCGACTTTCCTGCCGAGGCTTCCATGTCGTTTCGTCCCTATTTGCTGTTGACCTCCGTGTTTCTGTTGACGCTTTCGTTCACCGTCGCGGTGACCGCCGCCGATCAGCCCGAACGCGACCGCATCCTCCAGCGCAACGGCCCGGTGATCGAGGCCAGTGAAGTCGTCAGCGAGACGAACGAGAGCGTGACCTACAAGATCACCGCCAATGCCCAGCCAGGCAGCAAACGTTCAAGCGGCGTGCTGCGCGTCGAATATGCGGGTATGAAGTCCGGCAACTATCGTGCAGGCGTCGAGGCCATGAGCCGTGGCGCCTACGATGAAGCCGCCGATCGGTTTCATCAGTTCGCTGCCGGTGAGCGCGAATGGGAGCGCGTCTACGGCTCGTTCGCCGAAGGCGAGGCCCTGGAAATGGGCAAGCATTACGCCGAAGCCGCCAAGGCCTTTCAGGTGGGGCTGACAATGGCGCCCAAGCATCGCCTGTTCCTCGATATCACCTACCGTCTGGGCATGAACCTCGCCTGGGCCAAGGATGCCGCGGCGACCAAGACCGCCGACGATTTGAGCTCCTTGTCCAAAGGCATCGTCGGCCAACCGGCCGAATCACGGGCCAGCGCCATCCGCGCGGCGATGGCTTTCGCTGCCGGCAATCACGTGAAATTCGAGGAGTTTTCGAAAAAAGCGGTGCTCCGCTCGGCTGATGAACCCGATGCTTGGTTCCATTTCAATCTTTGGCTAGCTGAGTCCTATCGCACCACCGGTAAGGCCAAGGATGCGGCGCGGATCATCGACAGCATGTTGCCGGCCCTTGATGGCGATGCGGCGCGCAAGGCCAAGGCCCTCGGTGTCAAAGGCATGGCCTTGATCGAGATCGACCCGCAGTCGGCGATGCTTGAGCTGCTCAAGCTCGACGCCTTGCCGTTCGGCTCGGAAGAGCAGCGCTGCGAGTCGCGCCTGCAGGCCGGTAAACTGATGCTCGCCGAAGCCAAGGCCCTAGCCGCCAGCCCCAATACCGCCAAGGACGAACGCAAGCTGGGATTCGTCAAAGAACTCGAACGCGGCGGACGGTTCCTCCTCCAGGCTGCCAGCGACAGCCTCACGACTATCCCGGCCAAGGAGCAGGCCAAGGTCCTCTTGCAGTCGTTGCCCGCCGCCCCGTAGGTAAGTGGCCAGGGGCCAGCAATCAGTGGCCAGGGGCCAGAGACCAGGGGCCAGAGACCAGAGACCAGAGACCAGAGACCAGAGACCAGAGGCCAGAGGCCAGAGGCCAGAGACCAGGGGCCAGGGGCCAGGGGCCAGGGGCCAGAGGCCAGAGGCCAGAGACCAGAGGCCAGTATCCAGCGACAAAAAAGCCCCGTGCATCAGCATGGGGCTTTTTTGTCGCTAATGGCTCAGCAGAAGGTCTCGAAGGCCTTGCTGAAGGTCTCTGCGATCTGCTCGGGATGACGGCCTTCGATCTGATGGCGATGCAGCATCCACACCACTTCGCCGTCCTTGAGTAGGGCGGCGCTGGGGCTCGAGGGAGGATATTCGGCAAAATAGCCACGTGCCTTGCTGACGGCTTCCTTGTCGACGCCGGCGAAGACGGTGGTCACCTGCTGTGGTTTCCTGGCAGTCTTCTGCAGGGCCATGTACAGGCCGGGGCGGGCCCCGCCGGCAGCACAGCCGCAGACCGAATTGATGAACACGAGGGCGGTGCCGCCCTTGCTGAGCGCGGCATCGACAGCGCTGGCGGTCTTCAATTCCGTCAGGCCGATGTCTTTGACTTCGTCGCGGATGGGATCGGTGAGTTCAGGAGGATACATGTGGGATTTCCTAAGGAGTCAGATGGTGGTAGGGGGCAGCGTCAGGGCGTATTCGAGACCTTCGACCAAGGCCTGCCACGACGCCTCGATGATGTTCTCGTTGACGCCGATGGTGCTGATTGTCTGGCCATGGAGTTGATGCTCGATGAGCACCCGCACCTTGGCGGCGGTACCGTCAGCACTGTCGACCACCCGCACCTTGTAGTCGGTCAGGTGCAGGTCTTGGATACATGGGAAGTACGGCAAAAGCGCTTCGCGCAGGGCGTGGCTGAGCGCATCGACCGGACCATCGCCCTCGGCTGCGCACAGGCGGGTCCGGCCGTTGACCGTGACCTTGACGGTGGCCTCGACCGGACCGCCGCCATCGACGCCGTGGATGCGATAATGGTGGAGGGTAAAGGAAGGCTGCCAGATGCCGAGCTTCTGCCGCACCAGCAACTCGAATGAGGACTCGGCAGCCTCGTAGCTGTAGCCGGCGTTCTCGCGCTCGACGACCTCGTCGAGGATGACCTTCATCAGCAGTGCGTCGGCCAGCTGCGGATACTTCGAGGCCAGCTTGGCCTGGACATTCGAACGCCCTGAGAGCTCGCTGATCAGCACTCGGCGATTGTTGCCGATCAGTTCGGGCTCGACGTGCTCGTAGGTTTTGGACAGGCGCTGCACGGCGCTGACATGCACGCCGCCCTTATGGGCGAAGGCCGATTTGCCGACATAGGGCTGGTTGCTGGGCCCAACCATGTTCGTGCGTTCCCAGACCAGGCGGGAAAGCTCGGTGAGGCGGGTAAGGTAGTGGTCCGGCAGGCAGCGCAGACCGAGCTTGAGCTCGCAGGCGGCGATGACGGTGGTCAGATCGACGTTGCCGCAGCGCTCGCCGATGCCGTTGATGGTGCCCTGCACCTGCATCGCCCCGGCTTGGACGGCGGCGAGGGTGTTGGCGACCGCCAACCCGCCATCGTTATGGCAATGAATGCCGATCTTGGCCGTCGGCAGACGCCCACGCACGGCGGCGACGCCAGCGCTGATCTCGTGCGGCAACGTGCCGCCATTGGTATCGCAGAGGATGATGCGCTGCGCCCCGGCCGCGAAGGCCGCCTGGACCGTATCCAGGGCGTACGTGGGGTTGGCCTTCCAGCCGTCGAAGAAGTGCTCGGCATCATAGAACACCGGACGACCGCTGGCCTCGGCGAGGTACGCCACCGAGGTGCTGATCATGGTCAGGTTGTCCGAGAGCTGCACGCGCAGGGCCTCGGTGACATGCAGATCCCAGGTCTTCCCGAAGATGCAGATGATGTCGGCCTTGGCCGATACCAGTTTCTGGAGGTTGGGATCGCTTTCCGGGCTATTCTTGACATGGCGCGTCGAACCGAAGGCGGTGATCTTCGCCTGGGTCAGGGGCAGCGAGCGCACTTCGGCGAAATAGGCCTCGTCCTTGGCATTCGAGCCTGGCCAGCCGCCTTCGATGAAGGCCATGCCGGCCCAGTCGAGGGCCGTGGTCAAGGCCAGTTTATCGGCCAGCGATAGGTTGACGCCTTCGCCCTGGCTACCGTCGCGCAGGGTCGTGTCGTAGATTTCGAGCATGGTTCAGTGATTTCAGGAAATAGGGTTGCGAGAGCGTGCAGAATGCGTTGAGGGTCGGCCGGAAACGACAACAGCCACCCGCACTGCGGATGGCTGTTGAAAGCACACGAAGCAGTGACGTAATGGGCGTTATCCGGCCCTGATAATTCGCTTCGTGCCGAGGTTCGCAACCAGATACATGTGATCTATGCTGCACGAGTTTGCGAAAAATCAACGTTGAACGATGGTCATCCTCATTCGCTCATTGATCTCTATGCACACGCCAGCCTCTCCGACGCCTGCAACCAGGATTGCTTCAACGAACTCGTAGCGAGCAAGGCCGCCGTGAGTGGATCAGCCCAGCGAGGATTAGGCCGGCACTGCCGGCTGTTCAGCGGTGGTGCTGGCAGCCGAGGCCGCGGCCTGCTGTTCGCTATCGCCCTCGTCGGCGACCGTCTGCGAGATGACATCCTCGACCGAGGTCACCCCGCGCATGCAGTTGAGCAGTCCGGCGCGGCGCAGGCTGATCATGCCCGTGGCGATGGCGATCTTGCGGATGTCGATGTCGCTGCCGCGGGCGATGATGACGCGACGGATGTCGTTGTTCATCTCCAGGCACTCGACCAGGGCGAAGCGGCCCTTGTAGCCCTTGTTGCACAGCGAGCAGCCGACCGGCTTCCAGAGCTTGATGCCCTCGATCTCTTCCGGCAGGAAGCTCAGCGCCAGCAGCAGCTCTTTGGCGGGCATCTCTTCCGGCGTCATCTGCGTCTTGCAGTTGCTGCACAGTCGCCGGCCGAGGCGCTGGGCGAGGACGACGTTGACGGTCGAAGCGACCATCAGCGGATCGATGCCCATGTCGATGATGCGGGTGATGGTCGAAGGTGCGTCATTGGTATGCAGCGTCGAGAGCACCAAGTGGCCGGTGAGGGCGGCCTTCACCGCGATCTCGATGGTCTCCTGGTCGCGGATCTCACCGATCATGATGGTGTCGGGATCTTGGCGCAGCAGGGCGCGCAGGGCCATGGCGAAGGTCAGTCCGCGCTTGGGATTGACGTGACACTGATTGATGCCTTCGAGCTCGTATTCCACCGGATCTTCGACGGTGTTGACGTTCTCCTCCGGATTCATCACGGTCTTGAGGCAGGAATACAAGGTCGTCGATTTGCCCGAACCAGTCGGACCGGTGACTAGCACCATGCCCTGCGGTAGTGCCAAGCCACGGTTGAGGATGTCGTAGACGCGGGGTTCGAGCCCGATCTCCTTCATGTCCTTCAGGTTTCCCTTGGCGAGGATACGCATGCAGATCTTCTCGCCGTAGACGAGCGGCAGCGAGCTGACGCGTACGTCGCACTTCTTGCCTTCCATGCTGATCTGGATGCGTCCGTCCTGGGGCTTGCCGCGCTCGGCGATGTTCATCGTGTCGGTGAGGATCTTGATGCGCGAGCAGATGGCTTTTTCGATCTTCTTCGGGGTGTCGAAGACCTCGACCAGCACGCCATCGATGCGCAGGCGCACGCGAGTGCGCTTTTCCATCGGTTCGATGTGGATGTCGGAGGCGCCTTTTTTCAGCGCCATCGAGAAGATCTGCTTGACCACCCGCACCGCCGGGCTGTCGTCGCCGCCGGCTTCGAGCGCTCCGTCATCCTTCCCTTTACCTTTACCTTTTCCTTTCTCGTCTTCTTCCTCCTTTGCTGCCGCCATCGAGACGTCGTCTTCCTCGGGCAGATCCTCCATTAGCTCGGACATCTGCTTCTCGGATGCGTGATAGGCCCCCTCGATGCACTTGGCGATCGCGCGCTCGGTCGAGAGCACCGGCATGATCTGCTTGTGCAGCTGCAGCTTGAGGTTGTCGAGCGCGACCACGTCGTAGGGATTGGCGACGGCGAGGGTCAGGAAATCGCCGATCAGGGCGATGGTCATCACCCCTTGGGCCTTGGCGATCTCTTCGCTCAGCAGGTCCTGGCCCTTGTTGGCGAGCTTCAGGCTTTCGAGGTCGATCTTGAGCTTGTCGAGATCGAGGGGCGGGATGCCGGCATCTTCGCTGACCAGCCCGAGCAGGGTCATCTCATCGACCAGGCCGGCTTCGACGACCAGCTTCGCGAGCAGCTGGCCTTCCTTGGCGGCCTTGTCGATCAGCGGCTGGAAGGAGGCCTCCTCGACCAAGCTGCTCTTGCGCAGGATGGTGGCGATCTTGCGATTATAACCGGTGACATTGGCCATGATGGTTAGAGCCCATTTGCTTTCAGCACGTTGTTGATCTCGCTGATGCGGGTCAGGTAGATCTGCAGCGAGCAACCGGTCTGAGCCTCAATTTCCTTGAAGATGTCTTCCGAGAGCAGGCCGGCGATGGCGATGATCAGCAGCGAGCCGATGGTATCGACGGGCACGAACTGATAGCGGCGCATCATCGCCGGATCGAAGATCTCCAACAGCTCCATGGGGATCTTGTACTGCGACGGGAGGAGAAAGGGGATGCCGAATTGGCTGACCAGCACCGACACCAGTTTGTCCTCGGTGATCAGTTTGTTGTCCACCAGGCATTCGCCGAACAGCTTACCGGTCTGGTGCTGGAGCCGCAGGGTGTCCTGTACCTGCTGCTCGCTCAAGAGCCCCTGTTCGATCAGCAGCTCGCCGAGCTTCTTGCGCGATAGACGATTCAACGCGACCATGCGATCTCCTTGGGCCCGATGGTAAGCGGAAGGGTTAGACGACGGTAAGCCCGTCGCGCTGGGCCATGCGCCGCAGATCGTCGGGGTCGCTGCTGCGGGTGAAGGCGCTCTCCCAGGTGATGAGCTTGCCCTTGAACATCTCCAGCAGGCTCTGGTTCATGGTGCGCATGCCGTACTTGGCGCCAGTCTGAATGCTCGACATCACCTGATGGCATTTGTCTTCGCGAATCATCGCGCGGATAGCCGAGGTCGGGATCATGATCTCGCAGGCCAAGGCTCGCCCGCGACTGTGGGCGCGCGGCAGCAGCTGCTGGCAGAACACGCCTTCGAGCACGAACGACAGCTGCGTGCGGATCTGATTCTGCTGATGAGCGGGGAAGACGTCGATGATGCGGTTGATGGTTTGCACGCAGTCCGAGGTATGCAGCGTGGCGAAGGTCAGATGGCCGGTCTCGGCGAGGGTCAGGCCGGCCTCGATGGTCTCCTTGTCGCGCATCTCACCGATCAGGACCACGTCGGGATCCTGGCGCAGAACGCGGCGCAGGGCGTGGTTGAAGCCCTGCGTGTCATTGCCGACTTCGCGTTGATTGACCAGGCAGGATTTATTGCGATGGACGAATTCGATCGGGTCCTCGATGGTGATGATATGCTCTTTGCGGGTCTGATTGATGTAGTCGATCATCGACGCCAAGGTCGTGGACTTTCCCGAGCCGGTGGCGCCAGTGATCAGCACCAGGCCGCGCGGCAGATCGCAGAGCTGCTTGCAGATCGCGACCGGTACGCCGATCTGCTCGAAGGAATAGATCTCATAGGGAATCGTACGTAGCACCGAGCCAACCGCGCCGCGCTGATAGAAGACATTGACGCGGAAGCGCCCGACGCCCTGCAGGCCGAAGCTCATGTCGAGCTCCATCTCCTGTTCGAAGCGGGCGATCTGTTCCTGGTCGAGGACCGAGTAGACGAGCTTCTTGGTGACCTCGGGACTGAGTGTTTCGCAACCGGTGACTTCGACCAGCTCGCCATCGATGCGTGAGCGGGGGGCTGAACCGGCACTGATGTGCAGATCAGAACCTCCACGTTCGACCATCGTACGGAGCAACTCCTCCATGGTAATCATCGGCGCGTCTCCAGGTGAAGCGCGGTGATCGTCGTTGTGGAGCAGCGACCGCGCAAGCCCCGAACAGGATCCCAGAGGCTTTGTGTCAGGGCGGTGTCTCGGCTCGGTCGGCCGCGACATCATGCAGCAATTGCTGTAATTCGGGCCGGCATGAACCACAGCCAGCGCAGGCTCCGGTGCGCGCACGCAACTCCTCGATGGACGTGCACCCGAACTCGGCAATCGCCGCCAGGGCCTGGTCACGGGTGATGCCGAGGCAGTAGCAGCGCTCGAAGTGTGGTACGATGGGGACGACCTCGGCCATGTTGGCGATCATAGCAGGCCTCGGCTCAAGGTCGAGGCGGGCCGACTCACCGCCCCCGCATTGCGCCCAGCCCCCACCATCCGGCATCGGTCATCCGCCGGGTGATGGTGAAGCCCGCACCGGCCAGGGCTGCTTCTACCATAGCGAGTTTGCCGGCGCTGATGCCTGACAACACGACCTCGCCGGCGGGCAGCAGATCGGCCAGACGCGGTGATGACAACAAGGTCGTCAGGAATTCGCCGTACAAGTTGGCGATGAGCAACCCATAAGGCTTCGTCGGGGTGGGGATCCCCGTGAGCAGGTCGGCTTGGAAGACCTCCGCGGCCAAGCCGTTGGCGGCGCAGCAGGCGCGCGTGTGCAGCACCGAATCGCCATCGACATCGCTGAAGTCGACGTGCGCCGCTCCCAGCCGCCAGGCGAGGACTCCGAGCAGGCCGGTGCCGCAGCCGACATCGAGGACCCGCGCTCCCGTCATTTCCGTGTTCGCCAGCAAGCTGCAGGCGAGGCCGGTTGCCGGATGCTGGCCATCGCCGAAGCCACCGCCGGCGGGTAGGTAGACCACCGCCCGGGGCGCGGCCGCCCCCGCCGGCAGGGCGGTGGTGCCGCTGAGTACCCAACACCCATCCGCGACCAGCCAGCTGCCGGCAGGCGTGACCTCGGCGTAGACCGCGGCATGCGTCAGCTCGTCGCACTGCACCGGCGCCAGGCCGAGCGCGGTGCTGATGGCCTGGGCCTCGGTAGCGCTGCCGGGCCAGGCGGTGAGGGTCTGATCCTCGATGGCGAAGGCGGTGAAAGCGATGGCCACCAGGCGTTCGAGGGCGGCGGCAGGATCGGCAACGGTGAAGATCAGTCGGGTATACACGGTTGCCGGCTGTAGCCCTCTATCGACGATCCGCAATCCTTGCGTGCGATTCGCCGGGGTCCTCAACGAAAAACCCCCGGACGATGTCCGGGGGTTTTTCAGCGGCTACATTTCAGTTGCAACCGTCCCAGCTGGAAATCAACCGGCAGCTGCGCGCGCCAAGCGGAATTCCTTCCAGTACTCCTCGGGCATACCGAGGGCGAACTTGAGGGCGCCGTTGGCGCCGGCGAATTGCGGCTCTTCGTCGGTGGTGACCTTAGCGCCGCCGTATTCAGCAAGCGCTTCTTCGATTGCCAGGCCGAGGCCGCGGATCAACGAGCCACCGCCGCCGAGGAGGATGTTGTTACGCATCTGCGCCTGGAATTCAGGATCGTAGGTTGCGATCAGGTCTTGCAGTGCGGCAACCGTCGGCGGCACCAGCGTGTAGCAGGCCTTGTAGACCAGTTCGGTGATCTCGAACTTCTGCGGCTTACCGGCAACCGGCATCTCGACCACGGCTTTGTCCATGTTGCGCGAGACCGAGGAGTACTTTTCCTTGAAGGAACGGATCATGTTCACCGAGAACTGGGCTTCAGGGTGCTTTTCCTTGATCAGGCGTGCGAGCTCCTGGTCAATCGAGTCACCGGCGATTTCATGCGTGCGCTGATCTTCAGGCTTGGGCATGGTATTGTGCAGACGGCACAAGTCGGTGGTGCCGGCGCCGATGTCGATGACCAGCGTATTGTCGAGGAAGTCATGGCCGAAGGCCACGGCGTACGGCTCGGAACAGATGATCACCGAGTCGATGCAATCCTTGGCGGCCTCGAGGATGGTGGCTTTGCCTTCGACGCTGGCTTCGGCGGGGGCGCCGATCATGGCGTAGACGGTCGCGCCCTTGGGGATCTTGGCGAGGCTAACGGTGTACTCGAGCAGGTCCTTCACCGCCTGCTTGCGCTTGGCGTCATCGACGGCGCCCTTCTGCTTGGCGGCCGAACCGGCCATCGGACGGTAGAGGTCGAGCGCAAGGCGGCCTTCGAGGGCTTCCTTGCCGTAGATGATATCCCGCCCGCCGAACTTCTTCTTGGCGACGTGATCCTTGGGGTAGCCGACGTAGGACCAAACGGTCTCACGAGCGCCGGTGGAGCTGACGATCGAGGTCCGGCTGGTGCCGAGGTCGATGCCGATGTAGATGATGTCGGACATGCGGGTGAACTCCTGCTATGGAAGCGTGTTCGGGAGATGCATCATGGCATCCACCCTGGGATTGGTCGAGCAAGTGAGAAGAGGACTGAATTGCGAGGGAGACGGTGACATGCTCTGCGACGCTGCGCATCATGCTCGTGAACGATCTAGGTAGTGCGTAACTGGTGGTTGATATTTGCTTATTTCGTTTGCAACGGTGGTGGTTCGAACTTCTTGAAGTCGCGCATGATCTTCACGCCGCGATCATCTTCAACCGCCGGTTGGGCAGTAGCTACGGGCGCTTCCCAGGGCAGATCGTCAGGATTGATCTCGGGTTCGGTAGGAGCTTCTTCGTCCTCGGTCTCGGCATCGTCGCTGCCATAGCGCTTGAGGGCGACGCTGGCTCGTGGCTCGGGATCGGGCGACCAGACTTCGTCGTCGGGATTCGCGAGCGGCTCGCCATCGCTGGCGGCCTCGTCATCGGCGATATCGGCGATGGCGATCACGCCGCCGGCGGGGGTCGATTCGGGCATTACCGCGGTAGCGGCGGCATTGATGTTCTTGGCGATGGCGGCGGCCTTCTGATCAGCGGCGGCGGCGGCCTCGGCGTTGGTGGCGATGCCGAGCTTCTTGCGTAGCTCGCGGTTCTGTTCGAGCAGCTCGCGCATGACCATGAGCTTCTGTTCGCGACGCGGGTCGTCCTTCGAGAGGCCGATCTGGAACTTGTTCTTGATCTGTTCGAGCGATAGGCCCTGGCCCGCTGATTTTTCGAGGGCGTTGGCGATTTCGCGGGCCTCGTCGCGTTGACGCTCGGTATCCTCGAGATTTCCCGCCAGACGCTTGATCTTCTTTTCGAGCAGTTCGATCTTGTCGTTCTGCGCCTGGGCCTCTTTTTCAGAGACCAATTTGCGCTCGCCATCGAGGGCATGCGCGGTCAGCTTGCGCAACTGCTCTTCGATATCGGGTGTCAGCTGGCCATTGACGACGCAGCGATCGATGACCTTCTGGAAGGCGGTTTCGATTTCGACCAGGCCGGCGGTTGAAACCGTGAACTGATCGGCGCTGATCGAACGTTTGCGTTCGTCTTCGAGTAGCTTCTGGGCCTTCGAGAGCTGGTCGGCGAGCTGCTTCGATTTTTCGTCGGCGTTGGTCTTCTCGAGCTGGAACGCTTTCATGCGTTCCTGGAAGCCTTCTTCGGCCTCTTCGAGCAGACGTTTGCGTTCGGCCTCATTCATGCCCCGGGTCATGTGCCCGGCGGCTTCTTCGACGACTTCCTGGATGAGTTGGCGGATAGTCGCGAGGTTGAGCACGCGCACCTTGTCGTGCCGGGCTGCCAGCTCGCTGGCGCGGATCATCTTGCCCTTGCTGCGCAAGGTGGCGCTGATGTCCATGCGCCCGTCCTGGCCAACGACGACCTTGCCGCTACCGGCGGCTTCGCTGGCCGCCGACTCATTGCTGTCGCCCGCAGGGCTGTCGCCGGGGAGTTTCTCGAAGCGCGCCGTGGGCGTGATGACCACCCGATGGGCCCTGGTATCTTCCGAGGAATCGTGGGCTTCCTCGCCGAACACGGAGATCGTCGAGGGTTTGACTACCCGACGTGGGCCGACCCGCTCGGTCTCCGGGCCGGCGCTAGGCGGGTTTTCGCTGGCGCCTGCCGCGGGGCTGGCTGTGGTCGGCGAAACGACCGATGACGAGCTCAGCGTCGGTTCCCCTCCGAAGGGGGTGATGACCAAGGTTGAGGCGCGCGGCGCAGACGTAGTCGGTGGCACCGACGGCTTGACCAGGCGGCGGGTTTTATGCACCCCATCGCTAGCGGTAGGGATCGCGGCTGACTTCTGGCCGTAGCGTGCTTTGTACGCATCCATCAGGATCTTCAGCCGTCCCTGCTGCCCGGGATCGATATTCAGCCACGTCAGGCGTACGCCCGTGGTCTCGGTGCCGGCGACACTGGCGAAGAATTGCCGCGAGAGCTGACCTTTTAGCTCAACCGTGACATCGAGGACCGTCTCATAGGAATTGGCATCGAATTGGTGCTTGGTGGCGATGAGTGCTCCGCCATTACCGATCTCGAGGACCGGCCCCTGCAGTGTGCCGAGCTTGGAGTCCGTGATGCGGAAGACGAACTCGCCATCAGCGATATGTAGAACGTCTTCGGTCACGTAACGCTCCTCAAGTGACGGCGAGGCGGCATGGTTGCCGGGCCTCGCGGAAATATCTATCACGCTCTAGCTTATTTTGAGGAGGGGGTCAAGGAGCGTCGGTTGCGCACAGCTGAGTCCGCACGGCACACCCCGAAAATAGCCTCTTGCCAAACCTCCGTCGGACACACACTCCATCGCCCTTGGTGCAGGTGACCTTCGAAAGTCGCCGGCGTAAGACCAAGCGTCGACGAGCATGGGAGATTAGCTCAGCGGCTAGAGCGCCTCGCTTACACCGAGGATGTCGGGGGTTCAAATCCCTCATCTCTCACCACACCGTTCTCGCTCAGGAGTACGGGATTGAAATTTGGCCTGGTAGCTCAGTTGGTTAGAGCGCTGCCCTGTCACGGCAGAGGTCACGGGTTCAAGTCCCGTCCAGGTCGCCAAACGAAAACAGCCCGCCCCGCAAGGGGCGGGCTGTTTTCGTTTGACGACCTGGACCTGCACTCGAACGCGTGCCCACTGCGAGAACTTACCTGTCACGGCAGGGGCGAGGAGGGTAAACGCGCAGCGTTTAGGACATGCCCTTTGGGGCATGTCCGGCCCTCCGCAGCCTCGCGCGTAAGCGCGAGCCGATCGAGGAGGGTAAACGCGCAGCGTTTAGGACATGCCCTTTGGGGCATGTCCGGCCCTCCGCAGCCTCGCGCGTAAGCGCGAGCCGATCGAGGAGGGTAAACGCGCAGCGTTTAGGACATGCCCTTTGG
>JBILBP010000275.1:0-3938 GCA_044353645.1 Planctomycetota bacterium
GGCTTCTTCGTTTCTGGTCGGGGCGACAGGATTCGAACCTGCGCCCCGGCTGGCTCGCTCCTCGCTTTGCTGCGGGGCGTCGCCATCCCTGCGGTGGGCCGGAGGCCACGCCGGTGGCCTCCTAACGCTGCGCGTTGCCCATCCTCGCCTTTGCGTCCCTGGTGGGACAGGTAGCAGGTGCAGATGCCTGTCGCCGCGACCAGAAACGAAGAAGCCCAGGCGGAGCGCCTGGGCTTCTTCGTTTCTGGTCGGGGCGACAGGATTCGAACCTGCGACCTTTGCGTCCCGAACGCAACGCTCTAGCCAAGCTGAGCTACGCCCCGTCATTCGATTCGCGCACGTGCGGGTCACGTGCGGGCAAACATGCTCATAAATGCGTCCGTGAAGTCAATATCAGCGCTTGTCGGCGTGGGCGATCGGCGGTGGGGTGAATTCGTTGGGACGGGTGTAGTTCAGGCGGTCGCGGGCGAGCAGCTCGATCACATAGGGATTTTTGGTGCGCACGGCGGTGAGTAGGTCCTGGTGCAGCTGCATTTCGCGCTGCATGCGCAGTGTGTCGAGATGCTCGCGGGCGGCGAGCCCGCGGATGTCGCTGACCTCTTGCGCGCGCATGCCCAGCTGGCGGACCAGGAACACCAGCACCGCCAGCGCCAGCAGCAGATGAAGGGCGATCGCCAGTGCGCGCATGCGGTTACCCTTCAGCTTCGGCGGCTTGGGCGATGGCGACCTGGGCCGCCAGGGCGGCAGTCACCGGATTGACCGCCGCCGCCAGGCGCGCGGCCCGTGGTGCGACATTCTTGTAGACGTCGGCAGCGGCCCGCCGGGGACTGAACGAGATGCGATTCTTCGCGACTTTCGCACAGGCATCTTCAAGTGACTTGTGCACGCCTACCGCCACCGTCGCGAGTACGGCGACACCGATGGCGGCGGACTCGACGGGCGAGATTGCCTGCACCGGATGATCGAGGACGTCAGCCATGATCTGGCACCACAGGTGATTCGCGGCTCCAGGCCCGGTAAGCACGATCTTTTCAGGGGCGCGCTTGAGTTCGCTCAACTGGTCGAGGGCCCGGCGGCAGGCCAAGGCTCCGCCTTCGAAGGCCGCACGGGCGAGGTGGCCGCGTCCATGGCGCGGGTCGAGGCCGAGGAAGCCTCCGGGAGCACCGGGTGCCGCCGGGAGGTAGAGGAGGTCATCGGCGCCGGGGGGAACTTCCGAGGCCATCTCGGCGAGCAGCTCGAGGGGGTCGCGCTGGTTGCGGCGAGCTTGTGCGGTTTCGGCGGGCAGGACCGCTGAAAACAGCCAATCGACGCCACCGGCTCCGGCCAGATCGCGAGCCGCCAGCGCCCAGGTGTTGGGCACCGTATGGCAAGATGAGGCGAGGCGACCACTCGGGTCGCGGCTGAATTCAGAGGTGGTCAGGAACAGGTCGCCCCGGCCACCGAGCTCGATGACGGCGGCCCCCGGCTGATGGACGCCGCAGGCCAGGGCCAGGGCGGCGGGATGTCCGGCACCGGTGATCACCGGCGTTCCGGCGGCAAGACCGGTATCGCGGGCGGCGGCTTCGGTGATTCGGCCGGCGAGCGAACGGCCATCGGAGATGGGCGGAAACCATTCCGGTTGCAGTCCGAGGAGGGTCAGGACCTGCTTCGACCAGGTGCGGGTCTTGGGATTGAACAGCAGCGTCGCAGCCGCGTCGGTGGCATCGGTGGTCAACGTGCCGGTAAGCTTGAAACGCAGAAAATCTTTAGCGCCGAGGACCTGATGCAGGTCGTGCCAGGCGCGCTTTTCAGTGGCTCGCAAGGCCAGCAGCTTGACCGCCGTGGCAACGGTCGAAGCCGTGCCGCCGGTCAGGTTGAGCAGGGTGCGGGCGCCGACCGCCTTGTGCAGCTCTTCGAGGGCACCGGCGGCGCGTGGATCGGTGCCCAGCGTGGCGTTGGCCAACGAGGTGCCCTCGTTATCGATCAAGACGCAGGCGTCGTCACCGGTGATCCCGATGCAGCGGATCTGATCGGGTTTCAGTTTGGCGCGACGCAGCAATTCCTTGATGCCGGTGCGGGCGGCTCGCCACCAGTCGAGCGGATCGCCGGCAGCCCGTTCATCGCCGCTTTCACCGGCATAGGCGCGTCGCATGGCATGAACGATGGTGCCGTCACCGGCGAGTATCGCCAAGCCGAGGCCGCCGCGCGCGATGTCGCAGCCGAGAACGAAGGAAGGTGCTGACATTGTGATCGGGCAAGGGTAGGCATCGGTAGCGCTTCCGTCAAGGAGTCAGGATGGTAAGCTATTTCATGACTGTGCTTTCGAGGGTCACCAAAGTATAGTTCAGCGGACGCCGTTGGCAGTGCCAGGACAAGTTGAAGTTAGCAGCGATTTCAGGCAATTCCGCTTCCAATTCAGTTCGCGGATCGGCCAGGAGGCAACGTCCACCCGGCGCGAGGCTGCTGCCGATGCTGCCGAGCAAGGCGCGATGAAAAAGTGGCCGGTACAGGATATCGGCGCCAATGAGCAGGTCGAAAGGTTGGCCGGGGAGCGGATCGCCCCAGGCATGACGGACCACGTGTCCACGGTCGGCAACCGCATTCACGACCAACGCGCGGCTGATGTAGTTCAACGGGGCTTGCTCGAGGTCTGCAAACAGTACTTCCACGGCACCTAACAGGAGGGCCGTAAGCCCGCTGCGTCCTCGCCCACAGCCGAGCTCGGCGATGCGCAGGCCACGGCAGTCGACGACCTCGGCCAGATCCGCGGCGAGACGCTCTCCGGCCGGCCAAGGGTAGGCCCAGGTGAGGTCGCCATCACCGCTGGCTGGTTCCAGGATCGGTCGCCACGTGGGCATAATGGGAATTCGCGGGGACATAGAAGGTAATCAGGAATAGTCCGAAATAGTCGGGAATGGTCAGGTGCCGGTCGGGGCGGACTGGCGTGGGGTTACCGCTCCCGTGGGGTGAGGCAACCCGCGAATCGTCGCGTTGACCCCATCCTTATGCGGTCTAACGTCATAGCATGGGTTTTGCTGGCAATCTCCGTACGCTGTCACTGCCGGAAGTCGTTCAGACTCTCGCACGCATTCAGGCTACCGGCATTTTGCGCCTGGCCGCTGATGAAGGACACCGCGAGGTGGTCTTCAATCAGGGGGCAATCATCGGCGTGGCGTTTTCCTCCGGCGGTGAACGACAAGCACTGCTGCAGCGCATGATCATGCAGAATACCCTGGATGCCACGGCGGCGGCAGAGATCAGCGCCGCTACCAGCGAAACCCGGGTGGTGCAGTCCTTGATCGAGCAGGGCCTGGTCACCGAAGAAGACGTCAACGAGGCGCGTCAGCGGCAGGCCGAAGAAGAACTGATTTCGCTGTGCACCTGGGACGCAGCCGATTTCGTCTTTCACGATGCCAGTCCCGAGGAGCCTGAAGCCACCGAGCTGGTCAAGAAGTTCTCGGCACTCGGGCTGACGATCAATTCGAGCAGCCTGTTGATGGAGGCGGCGCGTCGCATCGATGAGTGGTCGCGTCTGAAGGACCGCCTGCCCGATGGACAGATCGTGCTCGGGGTCGCCAATGGCCAGGATGAAGCCCTGGCGAAAGCCGCGCTTGAATATCCCGGGGTGGCGGTGGTGCCGTTGGTCGATGCCATGCGCACGATCGATGACATCGTGCAGGGCGCGGTGGTCACGCGCCTAGAGGTCTACCAGGTTCTCGCCGACCTGCTCGAAAAGAAGATTATCTGCCAACTCTCACGCGAAGACCTCATCGCTCACGCCGATTTCTGGAAGGAACAGCACAACAATCAACTGGCGGCGCGACTCTATCGCCGCGCTCTGGTGTTGTTCGCTGCCGATCGCGAGACGCAAATCAAGCTCGGCGCCTGTCTAGAATACATCGGCGATCAGGATGAAGCTGCGCAGTGCTATGGGCAGCTGGCCCTTGGTTGCATGGATG
>JBILBP010000276.1:0-3922 GCA_044353645.1 Planctomycetota bacterium
TCGCGGGTCGCCACCGCCGATTGGCCGGCGCTGTCGGTGACGCGGATGCCCACCTGATACGTGCCGATGGTAGTGAAGATCACCGCGGTGTTCATCGCCGTCGGATTCGCCAGCATGGCCGCTGCCGGACCGCTCACGGTCCAGCTGAAGGACAGCCCTGGATGATCATCGCTCGCGGTGACGCCGAACGTCGCAGTCGTGGCGCTGATCGCGGCGGGCACCGCCAACGCACTGATTGCCGGCGGCAAGTCGACGACCGGCAGCTGCGGATAGAGCTGCCTCGTCGGGATCGCAGCCAGCGCCTCGCGTGGGCTCGACCAGGCGAGATGGCACTGGGCCTGTCCGGCGTTTTCGTAGTATTCGAGACGAAGTCGGTGGAATTCGCCGGCACCCAGCGGCGTACTCACGGAATAGGTCCGTGCCGGCTGCTCGCGCCACTTGTCGATCAGCAGGCGACCATCCAGCCACAGCCGCACGCCATCATCGACGGTTACCGCTAAAGTGTACACGTCGCTGTAGCGCGCCTGCACGAAGCCCTCTCAGCGGGCGCTGAAGTGATCCCGAGGCACGCTCGGCGCCGGGCTCCCGCTGCCCCAGGCGAAATCCACCACGGAGTCGAGCCGCGTCAGGGCCACGGTGGTCAGATGGACGTTTCGGAAATAGGTCGCCTGCAGCCCGGTGCCGGTACCGACGGGAACCGCTGCCGGCGGAATCACCACCGTCAGGGCCTGGCTCCCTGGCGAACGGTTGCCGCTGCCGTCTTCGGCGCTGACGCGGTAGACATGCGTACTGCCGGTCGCCAGGCTGCGGTCGGTGAACGCCAGCGCCGCCGTCACGGCGACCTCGGCCCCATCGCGCTCGATGCGGTAGCGCTCGACACCAACGTCATCGCTCGGCCGCTGCCAGATCAGGGTCACGCCCTGATCACGGCCATAGGCCAGCACCTGCGGCACGGCCGGTGCCGTGGTATCGCGATACTGCAGTTGGCTGGCGGGGATAACCTCACGCGGCTGGGTCGGACTCGACCACAAGAGCTGCACCGACGCGAGACCAAAGTTCTCGAAATAGTCCAAGCGCACATCCGCCGGCTGGCCGGCGGTCAGCGGCAGCGTACCGCTCCAGGTCTTGGCGGCCTGCAGATGCAGCTGGTCGACCACCAGCTGTCCGCCGACCCACAGGCGCACGCCATCGTCGCTGCGCACAGAGAACGTATATGGCCCGCTGGCGCGCGGGATGACCTGACCGGTCCAGCGCACGCTGAAGCGATCCGGTGCCAGACCGCTGATCGGCGAGGCGCGCCGCCAATCGAAATCGATCGTCGGATCGAGCCGGCCGAAAGCCTGGTGCACGAAATCGATGCCCGAAAAATACTGCCCGCGCAGGCCCTTGCCGGTGCCCGGCGGTAGCAGCGCCGGCGGCGCTGCGCCGCGCAGAGCCGTCGATGGGACCACCTGCCGGGCGATACCCGGACCCTGCCACTCCAGACGCGCCAGCGCCTGACCGCGCTGCTCGAAATACTCGACGCGCAGCGCCACCGCCGCGCCGGCAGTCAGCGTCACCTGGGCGGAGGCGGTACGCGCCGGCTGCTCCCGCCAGCGATCGATGCGCAGGCTGCCATCCACCCACACGCGCAGGCCATCGTCGCTGGTCGCGTACAGCGTGTAGACACCGGTGGTCGGGGCGGTCAGCGTCCCCAACCACCGCGCGCTGAAGCCATCCGCCGGCACTCGCGCATCCGGCGACCCCGTGCCCCAGGCGTGATCGATGGTCGGCTCAAGCGCCGTGGCCACGACTTCGCCACCGGGCAAGCGGCCAGCGACGTAGTCGACATGCAGGCCAGGCGGCTCGGCTGCAGGGGCGCTGAACGCCGCCGTGACGAGACCCAGGAACATCCACAACGACCTATGACGTGCGTGGTATGACATGGGTTTGCTCCACAGAAAATTGGTGAGGATTGCATCCTTCCCTGTTTATTACTAATACAATAATGAGTGTTTCAGAACGCCCCTGACCACCAGTAGCACGGCCGCAGCATGGGTTTATTCTGGCTCCATGGCCGATGGATTGGATGCCCTCCCTGCTGATGCCGTGCCTCCCTCCGAGGTCCAGGAAGCGCCGCCGATCCATCCGTCGATCCTGGCAACGGTGGCCGTCCTCGGGCCCAGCGGGGCGCTCGCGCGCGAGCTGCCCAACTACGAAAGTCGCCCGCAGCAATTAGCGATGGCGGCGGCGGTCGCCGAAGCCATCACCAACGGTTGCCATGCGGTGATCGAGGCTCCCACCGGGGTCGGCAAATCCTTCGCCTACCTCGTGCCGGCGATCCAGCATGCCCTTGCCAGCGGCAAGAAAGTCGTGATCTCGACCGGGACCATCGCGCTCCAGGAGCAGCTCATCGGCAAGGACATCCCGCTGCTGCAGAAAGTCTTTCCCGGGCTGAAGGCGGTGCTCGTCAAAGGCCGGCAGAACTACGTCAGCTTGCGCCGCCTGAGCTTAGCCAGCGATGGCCAGCAGTCGATGTTCGAGACCACCGATGATGCCCGCGCGCTGCGCGAAATCAGCCAGTGGGCCGGCGAAAGCCAGGTCGGCGATCTCGCTGACCTCGGCTATGATCCATCCCCGGCGATCTGGCGTCAGGTACAGAGCGACCGCAACAATTGCCTCGGTCGCAAGTGTCCGCGGCACAGCGAATGCTTCTTCTACGCGGCGCGCAAGGCGATGGAGGACGCCGACATCCTGGTCGTCAACCATCACCTGTATTTTTCCGATTTGAGTCTGCGCGATGAGCACGCGGGTATCCTTCCGGCCCACGACACGATCATCTTCGACGAAGCCCACACCCTCGAGGATGTCGCCACCGACCACCTCGGGACCTCGCTCAGCGAGGCCCAGATCCGCTTCTTCCTCGACGGTTTGTGGAATGCCAAAGGCAAAGGCCTGCTGGCGACGCCGGGCTACGATACCGCGCAGGAACTCGTCGAGTATGCGCGCCAGGCCAATCAGACCTTTTGGAAAGATGTCGCCCTGCTCGGCATCGATCGTAACGAAGAGACTCTGCGCCTCACCAGTCCCGATCAGGTGGGCAATCCGCTGAGCCCAGCCCTCGATGCCCTCGCCCGCGCCCTCGACGCGTTGCTGGCGCGGGCTGATGACGAGAACCAGACCCTTGAGCTCAAGGCCCAGATCACCCGTGCGACGGTCATCGCCGGTGCTTTGCGGGCGGTGCTCGAGGTCGCGACGCCTGCCGATGGCGTGCCGCATGTGCACTACATCCACGTGCCGCGCGGTCGCGGCGGACCGTCGTTGAGCATGAGTCCGTTGTCGGTGGCCAGCTTGCTGCAAGAGCGCCTGTTCTCGAAGACGCGCACGGTGATCCTCACCAGCGCGACCCTGGCCGCCGATGACAGCGAGCGCTTCCTGTTTTTGCGCCGGCGTCTGGGCCTGGAGGGTGGCCTCGCCAAACGCCTGGATTCACCGTTCGATTATCAGAAGCAGGCCAAGCTGGTCCTCAACCAGACGCCACTTGATCCCAATTCCGAAGGCTATGAGCACGCCCTCGCAGCGTGGCTCACCGATTACCTCGCCGATCCGGCGCGCGGGCGCAGCGGCGGGACCTTCGTACTCTTCACCAGCTATCGGCAGCTGCAGCGCGTGCATGATCTGATCCGTCCCGGTCTCGACCGCGCCAATCGTTTCGTCCTCCGCCATGGCGATGGCATGGGCCGGGCGCAGATGCTCGATCTCTTCAAACGTGTCGGCGATGCCGTGCTCTTCGGTACCTCAAGCTTCTGGGAAGGCGTCGATGTCCCCGGCGATGCCTTGAAGCACGTGATCATCACCAAGCTGCCCTTCGAAGTGCCCAACCATCCGGTGGTCGAAGCCCGCCATCACGAGATCCAGCGCCGCGGTGGCAATCCGTTCATGG
>JBILBP010000423.1:0-3889 GCA_044353645.1 Planctomycetota bacterium
TCACCGCCCAATGCGTGTGGTTCGTCGCCGGCACCCATGCCTGGCGCGTGGTGCTCGGTACACCCCTTGCGGTCACCGACCTGACCCTGCCAGCGGCCCCCCTCGGCGCACCGCTGCTGCGCGGCGACGATGCCTGGTGGTTGACCCGTGAAAAACTGGTGATGACGCATGGCACCACTATCACGGAATCTTTGCCGCATCTCCTGGCGCTCTCGCCCTATGCCAGCCTGGTCGCGCATCCGCAGGGCGGTGAGATCCGTGATGGTCAGGACTCCTGGCTAGTCGCTGACCGCCAGGCGGTGCCGCCGCTGAAGCAGGGCGAGGCGTGGTTGCTCGCCGGTGCGCCGGTGCAGGCCGCGACTTTTGCTGCCGCCAGTGCTGCCGCCAGTGCTGCCGCCACCAGTGCCGCCGCCAGTGCCGATGACGAAAGCCGCGATCTGGCTTTCCGCTGCGCGCTGGCACTGCCGGCAAGCACCTCGGCAGCGCTGTCAGCAGTAGCTCTGTCAGCAGCAGCACTGTCAGCAGCAGCCACCACGCCTCAGCAGCAGGTCAGCGCGTGGTTGGCGCGCGCCCGTCTCGGCGAAGGCGAAGAGGCTTTAGCCACCGCCGCTCTCACGACCTTTGCCGAGCACGAACCGGCGCTCCTAGTCACCGACGCGCACACCGATCTGACCTGGCCGACGTCGGTGTGGCCGGTGCAGACCACGCTGCGCGCCTGGGCCCTACGCGACGACGCGCAAGCGCCACAGATCAGCCTGAACTCGGATGCCCGGCAGGTGCGCGTGCGGGCGACGTGGCCGGATGGGTTACGCTGGTGGCAACGGCGCTGGCCGACCCGGCCACTCAGCGCTGCACCAAGCCGCAGCTGGGCGGTGCAGCAAGGGCTGCTAGTGATCGCCGATGGCGCCGAGCACCTCGTGGTCGTGAGCGCCACGACCGGCGAGCTCCTGGTGGATGCCGAGGTCCCCGCCGACCTCGATCCGGCTTTGGTGGTACGCTGCGGAGCGCGGCAGGTGGCCCTGCTCAGCGATCAGGGACGGACCTTGCTGACGATCCGTGGCTCGACCGTGCAGCGCCGGCCGCTGGCCGTGGTCGGACGCAGCCTACGCGGGGCGGATAACGCCGTGATCGTGGTCACCTCCGAAGGCGAGCAGCGCGTGGCGCTGCCGTGATGCAATTCGACGATTCCTGGGGGAGCGGGCGACGGCCCACACACTTTTACGTTACGACGCCTTCAGCAGACGATCGCTGAGGTCGGCGAGCATCGTCACCAAGTACTGGTCTTCTTCGGCGGTGCGCTGGCCTTCGGTCTTGGCCTTGAGCACCGTCAGCAACTGCACGGTGTAGCGTGCGTAGGGCAGGTTCAGGCTGCGCTCACCGCTCAGCGGATTGGGCAGGGCGCCCAATTGCATCAGCCCCTGCGAGCCGAGGCCACTGAGGAAGTTCAACAAGGTCGCTTCCGGCACCTGGCTCGCCGCGCTCGCTGCATCAGCCATGGTCATTTCCCCTGCGTCGCCTGATTCAGATCACGAGTGCCGCTGTCGGCGGCACGATTGGCTTCCGCCTGGCCCTGGTGGCGGATCTGCTGGCGTTCCTCGTATTTGGCGCGCTCTTCGCGATCCGAACTGCAACCGGCGAGAGCGAGGCCGACGAAGGCCGCGACGACAAGGGCGAAGCGTGACATGGAAGCGTCTCCTGGATGTAGAATCGGCCAGGCCCAGCTGAGGCAAGACCACATTATTTGTCAACTAAAATTCACGATCATAGTTCTGTATCAGAAGCCCTCGCGAGCCTTCCCCCCTAAGAGTGGATCATCTATTGACATGCTTTACGGTGCTAGCGTCCGGCAGATCCATTTCATTCCGCCGAATTGATTAAAACCCGCCTACCATACGGAGGCTTCATGCGTATCTCTTCCCCTCGTCAGGGCTTCACCCTGATCGAACTGCTGGTGGTGATCTCGATCATCGCCATCCTCGCCGGCATGCTCCTGCCCGCGATCAACATGGTCCGCGAAGGCGCCCGCAAGGCCAACTGCGGCAACAATCAGCGCCAGATTGTGTTGGGCATGCAGGTCTATGCCAATGACAACGATCAGGCGTGGCCGGCTGTTAACATCACTGCCAACGGCGCCGTTACCCCTGCGGCCGTGGCCTATGTAGCGATCACCACTTTGCCGAATGCTACGAATGCCGCCGTCGTTACTATGAATAGTTTTGAATTCCTCGCTAACATAACCGGTGGCGATCTGAACCAGAAGATCTTCGCCTGCCCCTCGAATCCGGCTATGAAACCCGCACTTGCTGCGCAAGCGACCTTCCCCACGCTTGCGTCTTGGTCGATCGCTCTCAGCGCAACCGCCATCAATAATGCCGGTGCTTACGCTTATGATTGGGCCGCACCTGCAAATTCGACCTCTATTCGCGTCATAACTGCAGATCGGACCAAGAGCACTACGGATTTCACAAATCACAAGTCGGTTGCCATGGCCGCCTTTGCCGATGGTCATGTTGGTAATATCAATAAAAGTACCGGCACCCCTACTGGCAACCTGAGCTATACACAAGCCGGTGCCCCCATCACCGCGATCCATTTCGCGGCGAACAAAGATTCCGGGACCACAGATAATATCTATGATGACAATACGGAAAGTAATGGGCTCACCTTCGGGCAGGGATCGACCACCGCTGCGTTCGTCAAGTAGACTCGACCAACCGCGCTAAAGCCGTTCCACGGCTGAACTGGTACCACCCGGGACCCTGCCATCATGCGGCGGGCAGTCCGGGGTGGTTTTTTTGCATTTTCCACCGGATTCAGCAAACCCATCATTAAAAACTACCAAACAGTAGTAAGCCGTCCCTATGGATAGGGAGATTTGTCGGTTGTTTCCGCCGAGTCCTTAGCAGTCCACAAATAGCTCAGAATTCGCTGATTTTACCATCCGCCACTACCTACAAATCCCAGTGGCTGGCGGATTTCAACTAGTTTAGCAGTACGACGCTCACCAACTCCTGGGTGAGCATACAGTTGGTCGCGGACTGCCCCGTCGGCAGCAACGCCGCGAGCGCATACGTCCGTGTCGGCTGCTGCGTCAGCGTCGTCAGGGTCAGGTCGAGGTGCTCGACGCTGATCCGCAGGGTTTGTTCCTAGTAGTACAACTGCGCGCTGCCGCTTCTTCCAGCCGGATTCTCCACTCATCAGAGCCCAAACGGTGTCCGCGGCACATTTATAATTGCAATCGTCGCTGATCATATCCAAGAGTGTCATCACCATCTATCGAGAACCACGCAAACGGGACCACTCACAGCGGCCCACAAATGAGGTGACCATTACGCGGAAGTCCTCCACGGTTGCAGGCGGCTGTGAAAAAAACAAAGGGCCCCAAAAAAATTTCTAACCGCTTTCAAGAACTGTTTTTACAGAGAAATCGGAGTGTTTTTTCTCAAGGAAACGGCGTTGTCCCCCACGAGTAGATCATCTATTGACCAGCATTAGCATGCTCGCATCCGGCAGATTCATTCTATTCCGCCGTATTGACTAAAACCCGCCTACCGTACGGAGGCTTCCATGCATATCTCTTCCCCGCGACAGGGCTTCACCCTGATCGAACTGCTGGTGGTGATCTCGATCATCGCCACCCTCGCCATCATGCTCTCGCTCATGAGCAGGCAGGACCCGCGCCTGAATGGCGCCCACCGCAAACCCAGCTGCGGCAACAATCAGCGCCAGATTGTCTTGGGCATGCTGATCTATGCCAATGAATACAAACAGGCTTGGCCGGTGTTAATGTCGATCGCAAACAACGCAGCTGCCTCGTATACGACACCTACGACTGGCTTACAGTTCGCTAGTATTACCATGAACTCGTTCGAATTTCTGGCATACACCA
>JBILBP010000277.1:0-3878 GCA_044353645.1 Planctomycetota bacterium
CTTCGTGGGAGTTTTGATGATGCTGCCGGTTTTCATGTCCGAGGTGGTGGCCGGCCGGGTAGCGAATGTATGGCCCCCGGTAGTGGTCTGCATTGGATCCTCAGCTGGCCTCCTGGTACGCAACACTCTGGTACGGGCGGAATGGCTGAAGGATCTTGCGGCCTTACCACGACCTGCTGCTTTGCTCCATGGTGCGGTCGTCAGTGCCCAAGTCGTGCTACTGTCGCCAGTGCTACTCTTGATGTCGAGCGGCGTAGCCTGGGAGATTTTTCAGGGTGGATTCAGCGACCATACCCAACTGATCTTGCAACGTTGGGTGTTTTTGCTGATTGCGACCGTCGCCGGCCAATTGTGCCTGGCTCGTCAACCGCTTCTCCTGGCCCTGCCCCTAGTTGTTGCGCTCGCCGGCCTAGCCTGGTGGAGTCATGCAACCGGTCCCGCCGCGTGGCAGGCTCTCTGCCTGGTTGCTCTTGCCGGCGCCATCGTAAGCCAGCCGCTCCGGTTGCATCCCACCCGATCACCGCTGACCACCCGACCTTTGCGGGCTTGGTCGCTGAATGTCCTGGCTTGGAACGAAAGAGGCATCCTGCCAACCTTGCTGAGCGCCAGCACGATGGCCCTCATAGTGGGATGGATCACCGCATGGATACCGACGATGCCAGGCAAAGCGATTCTCCCGGCCTGCGTTTTGGGATCATCGATCCTCGGCCTGGTCGTCCACTCCCAGATCCGACAAGTTGAGGATTGGCTGGAACTACGCCGTGAAATCATCGCTACCTTGCCAGTATCGGCCATCACCCGGAACCTCGCCCTGGTGATCTGGCCGGTGATCGTGCATTCCATCGCCTTGTCTGCCTTTATGTTTTCCGCCCTCCAAGTCGGATGCCCATCGGTGACGGTGGTAGCCATGCCAGGATTCATTATCGGATTGGTCGCCACCGGCCTGATCATCCAGATTCGCTATCCGCATCAGAGCCTCTTACTCTTCATCATTTTAAGCGTCATCTGCATTCGGATCACAACCTATGTCGGATGATGCCCTGTTGACCCTGGAAAACGTGATTGTCGGTTTTCGTGGTCGAACCCTGTCTCGTGCCATTACACGCAGGTGGTTGCCTGGCACCTACATCATCCGTGGACCGAACGGCTGCGGAAAATCGACCCTCCTACGCACGTGTTGTGGTATCATTCCGCCCCAGGCAGGATGCATTCATCTCGGCCCCCACCGTCTCGATCACCACCCTGTGGCAGCGAAGACCTTGCTCGGCTATGGGCCGGACCGAATCCCCCTGCCCGCGACAGCACTGGCCGGAGAACTCCTGCGGTTGACCGCCTGGGGGCGAGGCGATGGCCGGGATCTGGGCCGAACATCCATCGCGGAACGCCTGGAAATCAAGACCTTCCTCGACCGCCGGGTGGCGGCGCTTTCACTGGGGCAATGTCGACGACTGATTCTTACCGCCACACTTGCTGCAGAGCCGGCAATCGCCCTTCTCGATGAACCCACCGTCGGCCTTGATGTCGACGGAATTCGTCACCTAGTGGCGATCATCGAGGAACGACAGCGTCAAGGACGTCTCACGATCTGCGTCACCCATGAAAACTGGGCGATTGCGCTCCCTTTTGCAGAATTAATCAGTTGGTCGGAATTCGCCACCGTCGAATCATCATGCAACCGGTAAGGGTCGCGCATGAATGCGCTCTATCCATTCACTTTGGCATCGATCAGAGCTCGCAGCGAAGCCAGGTACGCATCGACACTGACTGACTGCCCGCGCCAGCGGGTGGGCGGAGAGATGCAAGGATAGCACGGGCAAGCCTGCAGCCCCTCCTCATGAGAAAGCAGCTGCACCCGGTGATGGCCAGGCGAAGCTCTGGTGACGTACCGACTCCGGAAATCTCCAGGATTCGCTTCGGCATTATGCGCTCAGCCTGGAACAGCTGCAGGGCAACAGGATGCGGATCACGGTCGGCCTCGGCACAGCATCGATGCCAGGGCTTCCAGGCAGGTAACGTCTCGTCCCGCTTCGGCACGGACGGCGCTCTCGTCATGGCGCGAGGCCCGTCATGTCCAAGTTCTGGCAACAATTGATGAACATCTGGAGTCGGCTCGAGATTGCCCAGAAGGCGACCATCGTGCTTGCCGGATTAGGCTTCATGGCCCTCATCGGGACCCTCGCCTATACCGCGACCCGACCTGACTACCGCTTGCTGGCTAAGGGCTTGAGCAAGGCGCAAGTAGCCGAGATCGCGGCCTATCTCGATGCTAACCACATCGCTTACACGGTCGCCGACAACGAGTCGGCGGTCATGATCCCCAGCCAATACCTGTACAAGGTGCGCAACGAGCTCGCCCAGCAGGACAAGCTCGGCGACGGCTCGCGGGGCTTCGAGCTGTTGGGAAAATCATCGTCGATGTGGGAATCGTCCTTCAGCGAACATAAGACCTACGATCGGGCGGTATCCGGCGAATTGGAACGCAGCTTCCGCGAATTACCGGGCGTGCGCGGGGCGCGGGTGCTCATCGACCGCCCCCAGCCCAGTCCGTTCAGCAGCGATGATGACGCCAAGCCGAAAGCCAGCATCAAGCTCGACATGGCTGTCGGCCAACGCCTCAGCGAGCGGCAGATCGCCGGCATCATCCATCTCACTGCCGGCGCCATCGCCGGCCTCTCGCCGGATCGCGTCGAGATCATGGATAGCACCGGACTGCTGACGCCCAAGGGCGCTGACTCAACGGCGATGTTCGCACAGACCACCCTCGAAGCTGAGGCCGCCCGCGAGCGCTACCTCACGCGCAAGGCCCAGGATCAGCTCGACACCGTACTCGGGCCCGGCCGCAGCCAGGTGCAGGTCAGCGTCAAGCTCGACTTCACTAAGCGCACCGAGAGCAGCAGCGATCCCGGCAAGCGCGAACTCCTCGAAGAGAAGACCAGCTCCAACGACGAAAAGAATGAGACCGCTAATCCCGGCGGCGTGGCGGGGACGGCGCCGAATGTCGAAGGCGAGTCGCGGACCGCCAAGTCCGAGCCCCTGCGCGGCAGCAAGACCCGCGAAGAGACCGAGAACAAGTACGTCGTTGGTAAAAAGACCATCACCCAGGAAGACGAGGTCGGTCGCATCAAAGGCATGAACGTCGCCATCCTGCTACCCTTCAAGCAGGTCAGCAAACCCAAGCTCGATGACCAGGGCAAGCCGACCAAGGAGATGGAAACCACCAACGAAGAATATGACCAGGCCGAGAAGGACCGTTTCAAAGAGCTGGTGCTCAACGCCATCGGCTTCAATGCCGCCAAGGACATCACCGCCAAATCGGAAGCCGGGCAGAACCTCGACGCGCGCTTCACCTCCTCGGTGCAGAGCATGGATCTCTACCGCGCTCCCGAGACGATGGCTTCGGCCGCGCTGGCCCTGCCACTGACCTCCGTGCCGTGGATCGATGCCGCCGGCTACGGGATCGCCGGCATCGTCGCCCTGACCTTCATCTTCGTCGCCCGCGGACAGCTCAAACGCAGCCACCTCGCCTGGAAGGAAGCCGAGGAACGCGCCCGCGCCGTGCTCGATGCCGAGCGCGCCAAGAACGCGCCGCCCGTGGAGGCCGTCGAAGAACAGGCCGAAGACCGCGAGCGCCAAGCTCTGAAGATCCGCCGCACCGAGCTGCGCGAACAGATCAAGAAGAAGATCCTCGAGGACCCCAACGCGGCCTCGCAGATCGTCCGCAAGTGGATGTATGAGACCTGAATGCTAACTCGCTAATCGCTCGCCCCGCAGGCACGACCTCTGGGGTATACTGATCTCGTTCCTCCCCCACTCCATCCCCCCGCTACGATCCCCCTTCTCCTTATGGCTAAACTCGGTGCACTGGAAGATGGCGAACT
>JBILBP010000278.1:0-3874 GCA_044353645.1 Planctomycetota bacterium
GCCGCCAAGAAGGACCGATTTCAGAGTGGTGGGGGGTGGTGGGGGGTATAACCCCGTTTACCCAGACCCCACTTTTCCAGCAACCACTCTTAATTCTCATAAGGTAAATATTGGTTTCGAAATTCCACCTATACGACCGGTTTTCACGCCTTGCTTATGGATCCCAGGGTTTGAGAGTGCCTGCGAAATGACAAAATTGGGCCTATACATTCAGGGTGAGCGCACAAATGATACTAAAAAGGATCAAAGAATATGGGCTGGTGGCGTGAAATCAACTTTTAAGGTCAAACAAATAACCAGACCTATTGGATTTGGCGGTGAACCACAATTTCAAATATGGCATAATTATAATCCTTTTACAAGAACTGAGTATAGAAATTACTTGAAAGTAAAATATGCGGCCATTCAATTTGAAATCGAGTTTGCTCTCGATGGTGAATTTAAGTATAGTGACGTTTTTACGGGAAATGAGCAATCTGGTTGGCGACAGCGTTCGGTCAACCTTTCTTGTATACCTGCAGTAAATTTTAGTTTCATTCCACTGAAATTTTCGGGCTATTTAGTTAAACAAAAACGCCAGCCCGGTATCTCTCACGATTGGACATCGGAAGTCGCTGACGTCCCTATAATAGATATTAGTTCCAAGGCTACTGCCAGTGCAGCATTGGATGCTTTCAACATTGGATGGTATCGCACGGTGCACTATCCATCAAAGCCTGAGGATCAATCTGCTGTTGTTCTATCCGCTGGGAGAGTTACAGGTCAGATTTCGTTCGAAGTTCAAGTAAAATTTCATGGATACAAGGTTGCGAAATACCAATATAGCCCTGTAAAAGGCGTTATAGGGCCTGGGAAGAACAAGATACTTGGTTCATGGCCTATTAATGGTCCTAAGGAGCCTACTTACGTAGATACTCAATCCAATTGATGCTACAGGGTGCTAAAGGGAACACGACTAAAGAAGCATCTAAAGGGAACACACCGCCTTGATTCGGCTATGCCGAATCAAGGCGGTGTGTTCCTTTTAGCCCCTTTTAGCCGGCGATCCCGGGTTCGACATCAGGGCCTCGTGGACTGCCTTGGCCAGTGCCGACCTGCTGAATGGCTTCTGGAGGAAGCCCCGGGCGCCGAGGTCGAGAATCGTTTGGACTTCGCCATTGAGGCTATGGCCGGAAACGATGAGGACGCACAGCGCAGGATGCGCGGCGCGCAGGGCGATGAAGGCTTCGCGACCTCCGATCCGCGGCATGATCATGTCGAGGATGACGAGGTCGAACGGGCAGTCCGGTTGGCACAGGGCTAGGGCTTCGTTAGCGCCGGCGCAGGTGGTGGCCACATGTCCAAGGTTGCACAGGAGTTCGCCGGTGATGTTGCGGGCGACCTCCTCGTCATCGACCACCAGGATGCGACGCGCCACCGGGGCCAGCACCGGGATGAGCGCGGGAAGTTGTTCCGTGGGGGGTCTCTGCGTGGCGTCTTCGCACAGCGGAAAATGGAGGATGAAGGTACTGCCCTGCCCAGGCGTGCTGATGACGTCGATCTGGCCCGCGTGGTTTTTGACCACTCCATAGACCGCAGCCAAGCCCAAGCCGGTGCCCTTGCCTGGCCCCTTGGTGGTGAAGAACGGCTCGAAAATGCGCCGCTTGGTCTCGGCGTCCATGCCACACCCGCTATCGCGGATCAGGATCTCGACAAAGCGCCCTGCTACGATGCCGAGTCCGCTTTGGGCATCGAGGTGGACGATGCGGGTGGAGAAGGACATTTTCCCGCCACCAGGCATGGCGTCGCGAGCGTTCAGTGCGAGGTTAAGCAGGACGTGGTGCAGTTGGCTGGGATCACCCAGGATCTGGCACAGCGAATCGGAGTGGTGCTGAGTGATAGTTATACGCCGGTCGAGGCCTGGATGCAGGAGTTCGATGACGTCGGAAATAATCGGGCGTAGATCCGTCGGCGTGCGCTGCGATTGGCCCTTGCGGGCGAAGGCCAGAAGTTGCCGAGTCAGTTCAGCCGAACGCAGGGCAGCTCCCTGGATGCCTTTGGCCCACTTCTGCTGGTGCTTATCAGCCAAGGTGCTGGTCAGCAGCTCGGCGTAACCAGAGATTCCCGCCAACTGGTTGTTGAAGTCATGGGCAATCCCACCTGCGAGTTCACCGATGGCGACCATCTTTTCGGATTGATGGAGCAGCTCGTGCAGGCGCACCCGCTCGCGGATGTCCCGGAACAGGCCCATCACCAACCGGCGACCGTCAGGCAACGCGATGACGATGCTCGTGATCTCAACCTGGATGTAGCCGCCAAGCTGGTGCAGCACGGAGGTTTCCACATGACTGCCGTCGCCGGCGGCGTGCCTGACAAAGGCGGAATGCAGCGTCTCGCGCAACTCGGCAGGATGCAGGAGCGACTGGTGCATCCCGATCAGTTCCTGTCGCGTCCGGCCAAGCAACGCCTCAGTCTGATGATTGACGTCGAGAATCGTACCGCTCACCGGATCGGCCAAAATGATGGCGTCACGCGCACCTTGAAACAGGGCATCTAGGCGCAATTTCGCATCCAGCATCTCCATCTCTGCCGTCTTGCGACTGCTCACGTCGCTGATCACGACGCGATGCACCGGCGTTCCATCGGGTTCGTTGGCGACGGTGGTCCCGAGATGTGCCCAGAACGAGGTTCCGTCCGCCTTGGTCAGGCGCAGCTCAAAGGCCTGCGGCGCCCCGGTGGCCATGAGCTGTCGGCGATGGCGGTAGTAGATTTCCTGGTCTGTCCGGTCCATGAACCGCGAGATCGGACGCGTCACCAGCATCGCTCGGGTCACTCCCAGGAGGGTCGCCGCGGTGAGGTTCGCCTCGCTGATCAGTCCCGCCACCGACAGGGTACAGTAGCCCACGGGCGCCAGGTCGAAGAGGTCGAAGTAGCGCGTGCGGGCCTCGCCCAACTCGAGCTGCGCCCGGCGCAACTCCTCGTTCTGCATCTCCAGTTCGATCTGATGCACGCGCAGCTCGTGCAGCGTACGCTGGATCTCCGCCGGTGACATCTTCTCTAACTGATCAGCAGACGGCTCCGCTACCAGGCGGGACTGCGCCTCGGCCAGCTGGCGCAAGTCGGCGGCACCGGCAGGCTGATCAGGTGGGCTGATCATCGGATTTCGCAAGGCGTTCGGTAGTCGAGATGGCATACACCTCGCCAGTCACATTGATCAGCGCCGTCGAGATCATGGCAATCTCGACCACCGCTCCGGTCTTCGTCAGGCGCTGGGTATGGTAGGGTGCTAAAGTGCCCGCGAGGCTTAGGTCGTGCATCTTGACCAAGGCGTCCTTGCGCAGCGCCAGTGGAATGCGCTCGCGGGTGTTCATGCGCAGCGCCTCCGCTTCGCTCCAGCCGTACATCCGCACTGCTCCCGGATTCCACGCTAGGATTTGCCCGGCGAGATCCTGCACCGTGATGGCATCATGCGCGTCACGAACGACCACTGCCAAGCGAAGCAGGTTGTTGGCCTTCAGCAAGGCGGCCTGGGCCAGCTTGGTCTCGGTGACATCGACGAAGGTGAGGACGGCGCCCTCGATCTGGTTCTCTTGGGTCCGGTAGGGCTGTATGCGCATCATGTACCAATGCCCCGCCATCGTCTGCACCTCGACCTCCTTGGGGACCAGGGTGTCGAGCACCATCTGGGCATCGGACACCAAGCGATCGTAGCCGACCAGGTTAGAGACGGTGTGCGCCACCGGCCTACCGACATCGCTGGGGATCAGGTTGATGATCAGGCTGGCGGTGGGCGTGAAGCGCAGGATACGCAGGTGCAGATCGACGAAGACAGTCGCGATGCCAGTGCCAGCCAGCAGGTTGCTCATGTCGTTGTTGGCCCGCGACAGGTCGATGA
>JBILBP010000279.1:0-3864 GCA_044353645.1 Planctomycetota bacterium
CGAGGCTCGAGGAGCGTGGACTCGGAGCTTGCAGGCGAACCTGGCTTTGCGCCGGCTGCGGCATGCCGTTGCCAGCCGGTGCATTCAATGCGCTCTTGTCTTCGCTCGAGCAACCAGCGCACAAAAGAACCAAACCACCCACAAGTGATGAAGAAAGATAAGCAGGGAAGCGGGTCATGGAAGTCCTTCGATGGAAAGATCAGCGGTTACGCAACCGAAAGCGGGCCAGTGCCAGCCACGCACTCAACAGGGCGATGGCGAGGGCCGAGCCGGCACCACATCCACTACCATTATTTTCTGATGAATTCGTAACATCTGGAATACCAGATGTGGTTGTTCCGCCGGTACCAGTGGTCGTTGTACCGCCGGTAGTAGATCCCACGGGTGAGTGGTTGGAAATGTTCATAGTCGCGACATTACTCCCCGCATTTCCGCCAGACATACCGGCAAGCACGTAGTCGAAGGAGTCCGCCAGGGAGACCACGATCGGCAAGGGGCTGGTGATCGGGGTTTTCTTTTTGGGCTTGACAGGGATGAGCATACTTCTCACACCCGGTGCGAACACTACCGTCCCCGTGACATTTCCGGCAGAGTCCTGAGAAGCGCCATCGATCGTATAGTCGATCCCATATTGGGCGTCCGTGGAATTGTTGCGAACGGTGAAGGGAACGCTGACATTGGTAGAGGTGAAAGGACTCGACAAGCTCACCCGCAAGGCCCCGTCGATTTCCGGAATCTGCGGACTGGATATGACTTCAATGGTTGCACTCACGTCATTGTCACCGACGCGGAAATCAACAACTTGCGGATCACCGAGGGTGTAGCCATTGACCGCGCCGGTCACGATGGCAGTAAGGGTCAGCGATTTCTCGCCCTCGATTAAATTGTCATCGATCGGAGCGAACATGAGGTCAATATGATCCTGGATATCTCCCGCAGCGTTTAGCGGAAGATAGGTTTTAACTTCCCTTTGTTCGCCGGTGAAGCTGGGTGCGAGCTCTCCTATGATAGTGGGCAAAGCTGGAATTAGCCAGCTGATGCGATTTCCCGTGGAAGCAAAGTTCCCGTACCAGTGCGTAATCAAGGTGCGGTTGGTGGGGACGTTGTCGTCGGTGGGGTCAGGGGAACGATATATGGGGTTTTCGAGTGGGGGGTCAAAGGCAATCCAGAAATTCGCCGGACTCGTGTCGGCAGTAACCGGCGGCGCTACCGACATTCCTGACTGGGGGGCATAGATGACGCGCTTGATTTCACCGTTGATAATGAAAAGGTCGCCTACTCGTAGACCTGTATTCGCCGTGATGCTTATACTGGTTGAACCCCTGGGGTACAACATCGGCTCATTGACGAAGGCTTCAACGGATTTTCGCTCTGTACTAGCCGGGGTGGTGCCCGCAGCTGGAACAAACACATCATAGTTAAACAGTACCGCAGCACCTTCTCTGATCGGAAGCGGAACTGCCGGGATGGTGTTAGAGATAATCCTCCGAGCACCGACAACCGACTCGGCCCAAGACGTCACCGTGGTGGTGCCGATCACCAAATTGACCTTCGTGCCACCAGCAGGAGGTGTAAAATTGGTGACCGCAAACTCCGTGGTCGTCGTGCGCGCTGTACCCCGGGGGAAATCACCGGCGATGGTCAAACCACTACCACTAGTAGTATCCACCGCCGGTTGCGCATTGATATTGCCCGCACCGTATTCCGTAGAACGACGATAAGCATTAGCAAAATTCGGAACTACCGGAAAGCGAACTGAGCTCGCAATATTAACGACTCGACTCGTGCCAATACGGTAGGTAACACTGAAATCGCTCCCCAAGATTGCCGAGCCGCTGATCATCGCTTCGACATATCGGCTAGTGAACGGCGCCTCATCTGATGCGAAAAGGAGCTGCGCAGTGCCGAAATTTCTTCCTTGAGCAACATTACTCAATTCAGCAGGAACGGTCTCCCGAATAATCTTATTCAAGCCCACCGCCTGCAAGACGATGGAGCTATCGATAATTTCGATGCTCTCGACCTGGTTGGCGCCGACCACGATACCGGATTGATCCTTCGTCATGAGTTGAAAACGGGCGATCAGTCGAGGCATGGCAAGACTATCATCTATGGCTGTCACACGTACCGAAATTGACGAAAGGCCGAAAGGGAACGTAACGTCGAAAGCATTGGAATAAGGGCCTGCCGCGCTCAAAGCAAACCCCCCACCTTTCGCGATGGAATCCGGGTCGAGGCTCAGGGTGTAGTTGGCATTGATGAGAGGAGGCAAGGTCTCGGTAACGGTCTCAGGGGGAGGGCCGGGCCGGATGACGGTGATGGTCGTAGGTACGATATCGATGCGCACGGTCAGCGGGGCCGGATCAACCGAATTTGAACGGGTGATCTTCAGCAATCCATACCGTGATGGATCCGCCTCGTACGCCTGCGTCGCCGGGGCGGTCAGGGTAACGACGCTGTCAACGGCTTGGAGCGAACCGAAACCGCTCACCAAGGTGGCCATCGCCAGGAACAACCAGGCAACCAAACGGGAAGGACGGTGTGGAACGGAGCTCGATCGCGCTAAAGTCAGCCAGCAATTGGCGGTAATTTTCCGTACGATGCCGCGGTAAGCCATAGAGCACTCCTGAGAATGCGGCAGCATGAGCTACTTGATGCGTTTGGGAGGGCCATCGAGGACCCCCCAGCGACCGTGAATCACCCACATCTTGATCACCAAAAACCCCTTCAGGAGATGCCGAAGACGGCAGGAAACCAGCCTGCTGGGGCAATCATACGTGAAAATTGCCTAACCTTGCGGCATATACGGCCTGCGATGGCTCACTGCTCTCCGGCCTCTGCCGTTCCTGCTAATTCGTGCATCAGAACGGTCGTTGCGTCACTTGCCTCAGTCCAACGCTACTTCACCGATGGTGCGCTTCCTCTTATCGTTCCTGCAACACCTGGCTGCCGACACTGCTAGTCGGGTCGGTGGGACCCTCGGCGTTCTCGCCTGGCGCATCGGGGTGCGTCGGCGCCTGGTCAATGACACCCTGCACCGCACCCTGGGCCTAAGCGGGCCGTCACGGGCGCGTGTCAGCCGCCGGGCGTATGCGACCATGGGCGCCAATTTCATCGAGATCTGGACCGCCGGCGGCGTCGACGGTCTCGAGCGCCATGCCCAGGCCGCCAATCCGAACTGGATGCGCGTGGTCCAGGCCCGTCATCCCGGCCTGGTCATCGCCGCCGCGCATATCGGCAGCTGGGATGGGGCGGTGATGGCCATCCGCCCGCACCTCACGCGTCTGGTGGTCTATGCTAAGGCCCAGCACAACCCGGCCATGGATGAGCTGCTCAATCAACGGCGGGCGGTGGCAGGCACCGAGATCCTGCTCACCCGCCAGGGCGATCGCACCGGGGCGGTGACCGTGCTCAAGATTCTCCGCGATGGCGGCGGGGCGGTGGGCCTGCTCACCGATCAGCGCCCGCGCCGCGAAGAGGCGACCCCGGCGACCTTCCTGGGGGTTGCCGCCTGGTGCCATCCCGGACCGGCGTTCTTCGCCCAGCGCGCCCGCGCCTGGGTCGTGCCGGCATTCGCGCTGCGCGTGCGCGCCGGCGAGACCCGGGCCTACATGCTCCGCCCCTTCGATGTCCGTGGACTCGCCGCCGACGCCGCCAGTCAGCGCATTATGGATGCGCTCTCGGCGGTGATCGCGGCCTTTCCCGGTCAATATTTCTGGCACCATCGGCGCTTTAGAGATGCTCCGGCGGAATGCCCGGTGGCCGATCCGCAATGGCGCACCGGGTTGACGTTTTTCCGTTAAGGTCTGTCCCATGTACATCGACATCCTGCCCAATGACAACGTCGACTCGCCGGTGATGGCG
>JBILBP010000280.1:0-3861 GCA_044353645.1 Planctomycetota bacterium
CGAGCGCGTGCACCTCGATGGCCATGTCCGCGGTCATGGCGATCTCCAGGATCTCTGGCAACCGCAGCGCTGGTCAGCAGTCCTGCACGCCGAGCACGTCAACCTCGGCGGCCTGCCGCCGCTACCGCCACTGCTCGACATCGAGGCGGCAATCACCGCCAGTCCGGCGGGGGTCCTGATCGACACCCTCAGCGCCCGTGCCGGTGGCGGACAGGTGCAGCTCAGCGGCAGCCTACCCCTGCCGCAGCAGCCCGGTGCGCTGGCCTTGTCCGTGGTCTGCCAAGACGCGTTGATAATCCAACGTCCGGACGTCCGTCTGCGCGCAGATACCGAGGTCCAGCTCACCGGCACCTGGGCAGCACCGGCGTTGAAGGGCGACGTCCATCTCACCGACCTGGTCGCGACCACACCGGTGTCGTGGTTCGGCGGTCGTGATCTGCCAGTGGTGGCTTCGCCCTTCGAAGACCTGAGCAGCTTGCCGCCGCCGTGGAATCTGATGCAGCTCGAGCTGCACCTCACCGGTGGCCAGGATCCCCGCAAGGCCCTCGAAATCCGCAACAATGTCGTGGTCGCTCGGCTGGCGATCGACGTCACCATCGCCGGCCACCTACAGCTACCGGTACCCAGCGGGGAAATCCTCTGCCGTCAGGGGCGCCTGATCCTGCCGTTCTCTGCCTATGCCATCGACCGTGCAGCGTTGCGCTTCAATCCCGCCGATCCCTATGATCCGCTGATCGAAGCCAGTGCCTCGACCCAGGTCCAAGGCTATCTGATCACCGCCCAGATCAGCGGCACGCTGCGCCATCCGCATGTCGATGTCAGCTCCTCACCGCCGTTGGCGCCGGAAGATGCCCTAGTCCTCGCGAGCACCGGACGGCTGCCGGCGGAAATGCGCCGCGATGGCACCTCGGCCTCGGCAATCAGCGTCGCCCTGCCCTTTGTTGGCCGGGAACTGCAGCGCTGGGTGCTCGGTGACGGCTTCGCCGATGATGGCGAGAGCATCCTCGATCGCTTCGTCATCCGCTATGACGAAGAGCGCAGCCAACGCGGACTGCCCTCGGTGCGCTTGGAGTATCAGCTCTACGAGCCCTGGTATCTCTTTGGTGAACGCGATCTCTACGAAGCCTATAACCTCGGCCTGATGTGGCGGTGGATCTTCGCCGATCCGGCGCGCGCCAAATCCACCGCGCCCGTCGAGGACGAACGCGAGGACGAGCCGGTTGCCGATTGGCGCGTGGTTCCGGCTGCCGGCGTCGACCAGCTCCCGGTCTCAGCGGGCAAGCTCCTCGCTACCGTCCCCGCCCGTCAACGCCGGGGCAGCGACGCCAATCAACCAGCGCAGGTCGCCAGCGCCGCCCAGCGCATCGTCGATCGTCTGCAGGAAGCCGGCTATCCCGATGCCCGGGTGCAACCGACGATCAGCACGATTCATCCCGAGCGCATCGAGTTCGCGGTCACTCCCGGCAATTCATGGACGATCACCGCGAGTCGTGTGCAGGGCGCGCCCACCGACCTGCTCGCGACCTTGGAAGCGATCGTCGCCAAAGGTCTGCCGCGCGGCACGGCGCCGACGCCGAGCGCCGAGATCGCTACCCGGGCGGCATTGCGCCAGGCCCTGCGCAATACTGGGTATGCCCTCGCGGAAGTGCGCAGCGAGATCGTGCGCGATCCGCAGGCAGTGACCAACGCCCTGGTCACCATCACCATCGAACCCGGCCTGCATTACCGCTTCGCTACGCAAGCACCGACGATCATCGGCGAGCTCGACGCCGCCATACGTGCGCGCCTGACCGAGGCCTGCTTGGCGGTGCAGGGGAAGGATTGGACTCGCCGCCAGGTGATCAATCTGCGCGCGCAATTGCTACAGATCCTGCGCCTCGAAGGTTACGCCTTCGCCCGGGTGGTACTCACCGACGACGAACCAGCCCTGCTGCCCGACGTGCTCTGTAGCGTGCAGATCACTTCCGGGGCGCCGGCGATCGTTCAGGCCATCAACCTCAGCGGGTTCGATTACACCTCTCACGAGTATGTCCGCCATCGTCTGCAGCTGCCACTCGGCACGCCCCTGCGCGATGGCGAACCCGAGGCCGCGCTCGGGCGTCTGCGCCGCAGCGGCGTCGCCCGCAGCGTGAAATCCACCGTCACTCCCGTAGGACTCGCCCTGCCCGGCATGCAGCCAGAGCAACAGCCCGCGGAGCTGAACATCATCGCCGAAGAAGCCCCGCCGCGCAGCCTCGAATTGACGGCGGGCTACGGCAGCTACGAGGGCGCGCGCGGCAGCGCCCTCTACCGCGACAGCAACCTCTTCGGTTGGGGCCGCACCTGGGAGCTCGGCGGCAATCTCAGCCAGCGCAGCCATGGCACGCACACGCGCATCATCGACCATGATCTGCTCGGCATCCAACGCATCCTCAGCGTCACGCTCAGCGGCGGCTGGCGACAAGAGCCCTCGTTCGATCGCACTTCGTATGCCAGTGAGATCAGCCTGCGTGCACCGCTCACCGATTGGCTCGATCTGCGTACCACCTACACGCTCGAAGCCGAGCGCGCCAGCGAACGTGCCGCCGCCGTCGACGACTCGCAGGATCAGGGCTTCGTGCTCAATGGCGTGCTCCACACCAGCCTGCTGTGGGACGGGCGCGATAATCGGCAGCTGCCGACGCGGGGCGGCCTTGCCGACGTCGGCTTCGCTGTCTCCGACCCTGCGCTGGGCTCGCAGATCTCCTACATCGAATGGTCGACGCGCCTGGGCTGGGTACTGCCGGTGGTTGATGAGCGCCTGATCCTGGCGACGCAGGTCGCGGGCTCCGTCCGCCGCATTACCGATGATGCCGACAACCTGCCAATCCAATACCGTCTGTTCCTCGGCGGCTCGACGACCGTGCGCTCGTTCGGCCTCAACGAGCTCAGTCCGGTGAGCGCCAGCGGCGACGCCCTCGGCGGCCTCACCGCCGGCTATGCTAACGTCGAGTTGCGCGCCAAGGTCTCTGGCAAGTTCCATGTCGCGGCCTTCTATGATGTCGGCAAGGTCTGCGAACGCAGCTGGACCCTCGATGGAGCCCTCGGCCAAGCCATCGGTGGTGGCCTGCGCTATCATCTGCCAATAGGTCCCCTGCGCGTGGACGCAGCTTATAATCCTGGCGGACGCTGGGCCGCCGACCAGAGCTATGCCATCGAGGGAGCGATCGGATTCACCTTCTGACCCCATGGAATTGGCAACGCCCGAGCGGACTCGAGGCGTTGCACTGCGTCGTGATCCTGCGCTTTCTGCCAGTCGTAGGTGATCTTAGGAGTCTGTCGGGAAGAGATTCGGTCGCCTGACTCAGTTTCGTACGACATCCGCGGGCATCTGTTCCCGATAGACTCCTAGCTCGTGTCATGGCATCCGCGATCGTAATCGAGGATTCAGAGTAGAGGTCCTGGAACAGCAGACTCAGGAAGCGGGCAGTGGTCGGAACCCACACTGCTGATCGCATTCATTTGCGGTTGATCAACCACCAGGTGGCAAAACCAACGCCGACCGCGATAAGCGCGGTCTCAACCGGATGGCTGCGGATGGTGGTGAAGACTTTCTTGCCTGCCTTCATCGCCCTTTCCTTACCATCCATGAGCATCTGCGAACAGTCGTCCTTGTTGCACACCGCGTCCGGAACCAGGCTGCAGAGCTCTTCAACGAGGGCTTTCAACTGCTCGCCTTTGTTACTGCTAACGAAAGCATGGTTACCGGAGTCATGATCGTCGGAAGCGGTGGCAGAGCCAGCTGCGTCACTTACCGATTGATGGAATTTTTCAGTAGCGGTCGTCATGGTCTTCTCGTGTTGTGGATTGGGGATCATGGACACTGAGCACCCTGCTCAGCTC
>JBILBP010000281.1:0-3832 GCA_044353645.1 Planctomycetota bacterium
CTGCGGCACCTACATTTTTCGCAAGAGCCCTTGTACGAGACCCTGGCGACCATCCATAACCTGCATTTCTACCAGGATCTGATGCGCGCCATGCGCCTGGCGATCGAAGAGGATCGCTTCTCGGCTTGGGCCGAAGCCTTCCGTACCCGGTACTTTAAGAAGGGTTGAGCGCGATGCGTCTGGTGGTCATCCAGCAGGGACGTCTGCGCGATCGCCAGGTTGAGACCTTGCGCGACGAATACCTCAAGCGCTTCGCGCGCTTCGGTAGCTTGACGATCCAGGAGAAGGAGCCCAAGGGTGACGAGCCCCTCTGGCCGCGTTCCGCGCGTTGGCGGGTGGTGCTCGACGAGCGCGGGGAATTACTTACCAGTGTGCAGCTCGCCGAGCGCCTGGGCAAATGGACCATGGCCCATGGTGAGGTGGCGTTCCTCATCGGCGATGCGTTCACCACCCACGGTCCGAGCACCGCTCTCGCTGATCATCGCCTGGCCCTTGGCCCGCTGACCCTGCCCCATCAGCTGGCGCATCTGATCCTCGTCGAACAGCTCTATCGTGCGGCCACGATCATCGCCGGCACCGGTTACCATCACGCCTGACTAGGAGTCTATCGGAGATAGGCCGACGAGGATGGCGACGTGTATCGCTGAGCAGATCCAAGGCGGAGGAGTGCGCGAAATACGCGCTGCCGCAGGGCTTCAGGCCGGGGTGCGCAGCTGATAGCGACCGATCCAGCTGCGTGCGAATTCACGGCGTTCGCTCAGCAGCAAGCCGTTCGGCAAGACCGGCAGACTCTGACCGCGCTCGCCGCGGATGACGAGTTCACCCTGTGGTTGCAAACTGGCCATCGCCAGCCTCAAGAGCTCGCTGAGCGTCTGGGGCTCGTCGGCAAACCAGGGAAAAGGCGGATCGGCGAAGATCAGGTCAAGGTCGCGCAACGTGGGCAGGATCTTCTGGAATTCATCGCCATGCACGGTGCATGCCGCCGGCGATCCCAGGGCTTTGAGATTCTTGACGATCGTCGGCAGGGCATGCGGGCCGGCTTCGATGAGGTGCACTCGGGTTGCGCCGCGACTGTAGGCTTCGATGCCGAAGGCGCCCGAGCCGGCGCAGATGTCGGCGACCTGCAAGCCGCTGAGATCCTGGCCGAGCCAATCGAACAACGACTGCTTGATGCGATCCGGCAGGGGGCGCGTGTCGAGCCCGGGAGGGGCGAGGATCTTACGCCCGCCGAGCGTGCCGCCGATGATCCGCAGATGACTTTGGTTACGGGCCATGAAAGCGTTCCAGGTCGTGCCAGAATCCGGGATAGGTCTTCGCCGTACAGGCCGGGTCGGTGATGGTGATATTGCCGGCGATGGCGCCGAGGATGCCGAAGCTCATGGCCAGGCGGTGGTCGGCGTAGCACTCGATCGCCGCCGGCAGCAACGGCCGCGGCTCGATGCGCAGCCAATCGTCACCATGGCGGACCTCTTGCCCCAGGCGGCGCAGCTCGGTGACCGTCGCCGCCAGGCGATCGGTCTCCTTGATGCGGATGTTGGCGATGTTGCGGATCGTCGTCGGACCATCGCAGAGTGGTGCGATCGCCGCCAGGGTCATCACCGTGTCGGAGATGTGATGCATATCGACATCGATGCCGCGCAGCTTGCGATGCTGATCGCCGCTGAGGATCGTATGATGGGGAGTCTTGCTCACCGCCGCGCCCATCTGCCGCAGGCAGTCGACGAAGCCGTAATCACCTTGCAGCGAGGTGCCGGTGAGGCCATCGACCTGGATCACGTGGCCACCGGCGGCGGCAAGGGCGAAGGGATAGCTTGCCGACGACGCATCGGGCTCGATGTGATAGCTGCGGCTGCGATAGGCGCCGGTACGGCGAGCGATGAAACCGCTCTCGGTCTCATCGATCTGCCCGCCGAAATCCTTGACCATCTGCCGCGTCAGATCGACGTAGGGACGGCTCACCAGGGTGCCCTCGATGGCGATGGCGAGATCGTGGTCGCCGAGGCCCGCCATCATCAGCAGGGCGGTGGTGTATTGGCTCGACTTGGTCCCCGGCAGGCGGATGGCGCCGCCGTGGTAGGTGCCGCCATGGATGGTGATTGGCGGGCAACCGGTGGCGCAGTCGACGACGATGCCCAGTTGACGCAGGCCATCGACGAGATCGGCGATCGGGCGCTTGGCCATATGCTGGTCGCCGACGAAAGTCGTGGCTCCGGGGACGAGCGCCGCCAGCCCGGCGAGGAAGCGCACCGTCGTCCCGCTATTGCCGACGAACAGCGGTTGCGCAGGGGCGCGCAGGCGCGAACGACCGCCCTCGATGATGACCTGGCCGGGGGCGCCATCGTGGATGACGATGCCCATCGCCGCCAAGCACGTACGCATATGCAGGGTGTCGTCGCTTTCGAGGACGTTCTCGAGGACGGTGGTACCTTCGGCGAGTGCGGCCAGGACATAGGCGCGGTTGGTGATGCTCTTTGATCCCGGTACGCGCCAGGTGGCACGGCGGCCGGGGGGAATGGGGGTGATCAACAGCGGAGTCGCAGGGCTCATGGCGGCGCAAGGATGGTCGAGTGCCCGGCGGTGCAACGCGCATAGGCTGTGATCCATGTCCGTCGCCTCTGAACAATCCTCCCGTCTCATTATTCGCACACGTGCGCTGCTCCTTGAGAATGTCGCGATCCAGCCGCGCAGCGAAGCGGTGGCGGCCTTGAAGGCGTTGCGTCAGAACGAATACCAGGCCCTCGCCGCGTGGCAGATCGAGCACCTCGGCGAAGTTACCGGCCGCGACGTGGCGGCGCGCATCACCTTGCTGACCGATGACATCGTCATCAACCTTGCCAAGCGTGCCGCCGCCCGCACCGCCGCTCCCCCCGATTGGAGCGATCACGTCGGCATCCTCGCCGTCGGCGGATATGGTCGCGAGGAGATGAATCCCTATTCCGACCTCGATCTGCTGGTGCTGAGCGTCGGCAAGCAGGCGCCACCCTGGCAGGCGGCGTTCTACAATGAGTTCCAGACCCTCTGCTGGGACGTCAAATTCGCCGTCGGCGCCAGCCAGCGCTCGGCGGCCGAGCTCGAACGCATCCTCGACGAAGACTTCGTCACCGCCACCGCGGTCATCGAATGGCGGCCGTTGCTGGCGGGGCCGGCGGTGCAGCAGGCGGTAAGCGATATCCTGGTGCGCTTCCGCCGCCGGCGGGCCAAGGAATTCCTGCGCTATAAATTGCAGGAGCTCGCCGAGCGCCGAGCCAAGGCCGGCGTCAGCCTGTTCCTGATGGAGCCCAACCTCAAATCCAATCCCGGCAGCCTGCGTGATGTGCAGCTGCTGCGGACGATGGCCTTCATCGTCTCCGGATCCCGCGACCTGCCGGCGCTCAGCGAACTGAATTCACTGACGCGCCAGGATCTCGCCGAGGTCCATGCCACCAACGACCACCTGCTGAGCCTGCGCTCGCTGCTGCATTTCCACCACGGGCGCAAGCAGGATGTCTTCCAGCTCGCCGATCAGGTGCGGGTGGCCAAGCTCTACGGCTGGGGCGATGTCAGCCGCCTGCGTGCCGTCGAACACTTCATGAAGCGTCACTACGCGCAGGTCCGGCATGTGCATCAGATGGTCGATCTCGCCATCAGCCGCCTCGATGCGCTCGGCCACCTCGGGCGCAAGCTCATCCTGATCAAGAGCCGCAAGGTCATCGATGCCGATTTCGTGGTCGTGCAGGACCAGGTCTACACCGCCAGCAAGAATTTCTGGGAGCAGCCAGATGCCATGGCGCGGATCCTGCGCATCTGCCGCGAAGCCCAGTTGCGCGAGGCCCGCCTGAGCCTCGAACTGCAG
>JBILBP010000282.1:0-3822 GCA_044353645.1 Planctomycetota bacterium
AGGAGCTCCTTGGACAACGGCACACACGCTTGCGCTGCCGGGCAATCGCGGAGCACCATCGCCAACTGGCGTACGGTATCCAGGGTCATGCGCTGATTTTCGCGAGCGATGCCCTTGACCAGTTCACCGGTGAAGGGGTTCAGCCACGAACCATCGGGCATGAATTGCCGCAGCCAGCGGTATTCCGGGTGCGGCAGGTTGGCCTTCAACCAATGAAGCCAGCGGATCGCCTGCAAATCGGCGAGCGGCTTGGGATGAACCACACGCTGTCCGTGCAGCCAGGGACGCTGCTGCCGCAGCCAGGCGAGAGCCGACTCGTCGAGCCCGAAGGGAGCCGGAACCAGCGTGCCGGTAAAGGGGTCGATCCAACTAAGGCCATCGAGAGTGAGCACGCGCCAGGCGGGATTGCTGGCGATCTGCTGACGAAGGCGGGCTTCGCTATAAACGGGCGCCTGCCCGGTGGGACCCGCCAGACGTGTTTGGCGCAGAGGACGACGAGGAAGTTGCGGGTCCATGGCTGCGGCTTTGTCTATCATGCGATGCCCACGCGGTCGACGCAAATAGTAACAAGCGGAGACACCGACCGTCAGCCATGACGGCAGGATGACCGATTACGGATTTTTTCTCTGCCAAAGAAGTCTAGATTCTGGATATCCTACGGAGGCCTCTATGAACCTCGCCCGTCTTGTCCCTGCCCTGCTCGTGCTCGCGTCCCTCTCAGTAACCGTCGCAACGGCCGCCGATGAGGATTACCGCGCCGGGGCGGTGACCAACCAGCGCCCGATGCTCGGAGTCGAGATGTCGCCGGTGCCCACCGACATTCAGGATCGCGAAGGCCTCGACGCGCATCAGGGCGTGCTCGTGCAATCGACCTATGACGGTACCGCCGCCGAAGGCATGGGCTTGCAACCCAATGACGTGATCCTCGGCATTAACGGCCAGGCCATCAGCAGCATGACTGACTTGCGCAACGAAGTCGGCCTGACCGCCGTCGGCGACGCCATCGAGGTACAGGTCACGCGCAATGGCCAGGTGCTCAACCTGAATTCGGAAGTTCGTCCGTGGCCGGAAAGCATCCCCTACGAAAAGCTCGACGCCGCTGCCGAAAAGCGTTTTCGCGATTGGCAGGATCGGCGCCAGCAACGCCTCGCCGACGATGCCGCCCGCCTCGAGCAGGAGACCGACAAGCTCGCCCGTCGCTTGCGTGGCGAAGACGAACCGGGCAGTTCACCGACGGGCACGGACGCGGCCGCCGGCAACCACGAGCAGGGCAGCTTCGGACTCGCCTTCCGCTTCCGTTATGTGATCGATGCCGCGGCTTTGGCAGCGCACGAGCCGGCCTATGAGGTCTCCGCGGCCGAGGCTGCGGTTCCTCTGCGTCTGCCCGCCGATATCCCCAGCGACGCCCCGTGGCGAGTGCGTGCGCACATCGTCCCCCTCACCACTTTATAATACATCCCTTGGATTTCCCTATGCGCCGAGCTCTTCTCCTGTCCGTGATGTTATCCGCGTGCGCCATCGGTGCCGAGGTCAAGCCGGCAGAAGTGACACCCGAGACGTCCAATCCGACGCAAAAGGCCAATCCGCCCAAGCCGTTCCTTGGGGTGCGCTTCGACGAGAGCGCCGTGTCTCTCGATCAAGAGCCGGGGATGCCGATCAGTGAAGTGGTGAGCGGATCGACGGCCCAGGCCCTGGGTATCGAAGCCGATGATCGGTTGCTGACGCTCAACGGCAAAGCCACCGAGCGCACCGATGACCTGAGCGTGATCCTCGCGGGTGCCAAGGTCGGCGACCCGGTCAGCATCGAATACCTCCGCGCCGGCAGCAAGACGCTGGTGCAAGGCTCGCTCAGCGAACGTCCCAAGCCCGCCAACATCGCCAAGGACTTCGATCGTCTCGCTGGGAAATTGGACGCGGTGCGTGAGCTCGCGGAAAGCCAGAAACGTGAGCCGACCCTGGCTGAGATCCTCCAGCAATTGAAGGACATCGAAGCCGGTCTGCCGCGAGCAGTGGCGGCCTTCAAGAAGCAGTTCCCCAATGGCGAGTTCGACATCCGTCTGCAGGTCGTCATTACCAGCGACAAGAACGCCAAGAATCCCGTGGAATTCTCCAATCAAAGTAAGGCTGACGAGAAGAAACCGGCGGATGAAAAGGCTCCGGCAACAACCGCCGAGCCGAAAGCTGAGGCAAAAACTGAGGCAAAAGCTGAGGCAAAAGCTGAGGCAAAAGCCGCGCCCGCCAAGCCGGCCACGAAGTAAGCCCAAGGTCCTTTCATCCCCAAACCCGCCATGCGCTCTCTCCCTGTTTCCGTGATCGCATTGCTGATCGGAGTCGGTGCCGGCCTGGCCGCTGTCGAGCCCGCGCCCACCGGCGAAGCGCCCGTCGCCACCGCCGTCCCCCTCGGTCACATGCCGCCGGAGGTGTGCGTGCTCCTGCGTCTCGGCGATGGCGGCCGTCGTACGCAGCGCTGGGCGGCTTCCCCTTTTCCGCTCTTATTAGCGACCGCCTGGGGCAAAAACGTCGCTGAGCAGGTGCATACCCAACCCGGTCCGTTTCAGCTCTTGGCGCAATTGGCCCCGGCGCAGCAGGTGACGATCGGCATCGTCGCCAAACATGAGCAACCGGTGGGGCATGTCCTCGCGCGGATGCGCGAAGCCACCACGGCCACCGCCCTGGTCGCGACACTCGCGGCCCGTCCAGCGGCAGCGGTCGGCGAGAAGCTCGAGGTGCGCGCCACGCTACCCCTGGCGGAAGCACGTCTAGAAGGCTTTTTCCGGCCGCGGGCCCCGGGTCTGACCAACGGAATCCGCTGGTCCTGGGGAGAACTCCTGCCGCTGCCGGCGACGGCCGTGGGGACTCCGATCGATCCCCTGGTCGATCTCGATATCCAATGGCAGACGGCCGCACCCTGGACCGAGGTCCCAGGCAGCGCGCCCTTCGGCGTCCATGGCGAATGGCAGGTCACCCCGGCGGGCGTGCGTGAAGTGCTGCATCTTACCGGGATACCCGATCCGCGAGCGGACGAAGGGCCGAGGTCGGCGGTTGAGCGCACGGCCTTCGAAGGCTTGCCGGCGGATACCATCTGGGCCCTCAGCAGCGCCCGCCTGCCGACCGTCATCGAACAGATTCCCGGCCTGAGCAGTACGACCCTCGAGACGTGGATGCAGCAACAGGGCCTGCCGCCCTGGGCGACGGTCAAGCCGCAGCTGGGTACAGCCCTGCTGTGGTTGCAGCAAGGCGCGCCCTTGCCGGCGTTGACGATCGATATCCGCATGCCGCGCGAGCTGGCCACCGCCGCCCTGGCCTGGCTGGATGCCAAGCATCAATTCAGCCCGAGTGGCGACGGATCGCATCTCGGGGCTGTCGGCTTTATTCCCGTGCAGGCCGCCTGGCGTGAGGGCAGCCTAGTCATCACGACGAGCAGTGCCGGCATGGCCGGGGCCACTGCCCGCCCGGGCGGCTTCACGGTGCTGCCGGTGATCACCGAGGCCCTCAAGGCCCTGCCGGAGGGCGATCTGCTGCTCGCCGGAGTCAGCCGCAGCGGCGAATCCTGGGCCAGCCTGGCGGCGGTAGCGCCGTGGCTCATGCGCCGCAAACCCGAGCTGGCGAGCCTCGCCACCGACCTGCGTCGTGGCGGACGCTTCGGCTTCTTCAGCCTGCGCCGCGAGCCCGGCGAGCTCACCATCGATGCCGGCGGTCTCTTTGGCGGCCCCTTGGCGACGACCGCGATCCTCGGCGGCTTCTTCCACGCGGTGACCGGTGACCGCGGCCCGGAGCGCCCGGCCGGCAACGAACGTCAACGACGCCGCGACGATCAACGCC
>JBILBP010000283.1:0-3813 GCA_044353645.1 Planctomycetota bacterium
GTCATCGACATTGATGGGCGGATCTATTGCGACATGTACGGAAGTTTGATTCTCGATGGAGAGCGAGTCAATTGGTGGGATGCGATCGGCAAGGGCGCCTTCGATGATCTGATGCGACAGGGGAGGATCGATGACCAGAAGATCCGCGACTTGCGCCTGAAAGACCTGGCGGCGCGCTACGGGGATTCCAAGGCCTGGTTCCTGTTCTCAGATAATATCCCCACGGAGCCGGTGCAGAAACGCCAACTCAGTCATTTCCTCGTGAATAAGCATCAGGAGCTTGAAGAATTATTCGCGAAAACGGCATTGAGCGGAGACTTCGCGACCTTTTTCGACCTGGCTGAGCTGTCGACAAATGGCAATCTGGACAATGGCTGGTCGGATGATGCCCTGGTGAAGATCGTCGCCGAACATCGCGATGCGATGTCCGCGACCATGTCATCGAACAAGCAGTTCATGACCCATCTCCGCGGCAAGCGCGGCGGAGCCGTCGACGATGTCTACGATTACATCCTCCTCAAGACCTGGGAAAGGACCCGCGCCCCCGAGGACCTTGCCGATTACTTCGAATTCGTCGATGCGCAGATGGTCAACCGGCAATGCTGGCCGGATTTCAACCTCATGGGTACGCTCTTCCTTAAGGGCGGGGAGGCGAGCGTTTATACCTACATGAGGGAATTTGTCGTCGATCGTTATCCCTTCATGAAGTCACGTGCCCTCAATGGGCTGAGACCGGCGGTAGCGTCGAAGGTACCCTTGGCGCTGCGGCTTGCGAAGGAGATCAGCGAAGTCGATGAAAAGCGCACGGTAACCCCAAAGGAGGAGAATCACCAAGCCGCGAGTGGTTTCTGAGGCTGTTGGAAAACCACGGCTCATTGCTGAAATGTGAACTTCGTAACGACGGTGATCACGTACAATGGTTCTATGCACATCGTATCCCCATGCCTGCGTCCACGGCCAACACGTGCGGGTGGTCGTCACCAGGGCTTCACCCTCATCGAGCTGCTGGTAGTGATCGCCATCATCGCCGTCATCACCGGTCTGTTGATGCCGGCGATCGGCATGGTCAGGGCCAGTGCCAGCTCAGTCCGCTGCCTCGGTAGTCAGCGTCAAGTCGCCCTCGGGTGCATCGCCTATAGTGTGGATAACAAGGGATGTTTGCCCTCGCTCCGTGCGCGTGGGTCAACGCCCACGCAGATTGCCACCTTGTGGACCAACCTGATCCTCGAGAATTATCTTGAAACCGGGGAGGGCGTTGAAAAACATACGAACCTTTCTAGGACCGTCCTTCAGGGCTGCCGGGAATGGAAACGCGCCACGGCCGAAATCCCCAGTGCGGGTGGCAAGGGCTATGTTTCCCACGATTGGCAGTCGGCTTATGGCATGAACAAGTATCCCTTTTTCGACATTGACAAATTTAATTTTATTCGTCATAGCGATTACGCGCCAGATCCAAATGTTAGCGGACAAACCAAGGGAGGGTTCATCTATCTCCGGCAGATTACCAAAATTAACACGCGCCTGTTGCTGGGGGATGCCCTGAACACCGATATGTCATCGACCTATCTGGTGCAACCGACCAATCGTCCGGTTACCGAGGACAACAATAAAAATGGTACCAATCTAAAAAGCTGGCATCGAGCTGGGAAACAGGTGGTTATCAGCATGTTTGATGGCCATAGCGAGAAGCGCAGCTTAATCAACGCGGCGGCGGCGATGCGTGATCCTTGACCGGTGCCGCTCGTCGGGACTTCCGACGGCCCAGGGTAGACAGCGCTGATCAGTCGCACGCTCCTGGAGGGTGTTTGATGCCAACCGCAGCGGGAAAGTCATGGCTGTCGCTTAACGGATTTTCAGGCCTACGGACGCACACTTCTTCTTGAGGTACCATTGTCCATTCTGCGAGATCCAGGGTCGGCGGGGTGGCGCGGCGGCAGCGTCGCCAAGCGATGAGCACAGGTGCTGCCTCGACCTGGTCAGCGTAAAGATTCATGTGCGCGATTCGACAGGAGTCGACTCCGGGAGCGATTGCGGGGAGTTCCATGTTATCGACGGCTATGCAAGGCGCTGGAATCCGAGCATGTCACATGCCATGCTCGGATTCCAGCAACGCCGCAGAGGCGTAACTCCCGTCGTTTTTTAAGCGTGGAGGGCGCGGCCTAATGTGTCGAGGGCGGCTTCTTTGACGGCTTCGCTGAAGGTCGGGTGGCTGTGGCAGGTGCGCGCGATGTCTTCGCTTGAGCCGCCGTAGACCATGGTGGTGGTGATCTCCGCGAGGAGGTCGCTGGCACGCGGGCCGATGATCGCTCCGCCGAGAACCTGGTCGGTCACCGCGTCGGCGATGATCTTGACGAAGCCGTCGGTGTCGGCGGCGGCCTTGGCGCGGCCGTTGCCGGCGAAGACGAACTTGCCGACCTTGACCTTCAGACCCTGCTTGGCGGCTTCGGCTTCGGTCAGGCCGACCGTCGCCACTTCCGGATGGGTATAGACGACGTTGGGGATCAGCGCGTGGTCGAGCACGTTCTTCTGCCCGGCGAGGACTTCCGCGAGGGTCACGCCCTCTTCTTCGGCTTTGTGCGCCAGCATCGGTCCATCGATGAGGTCGCCGATGGCGTAGACGCCGGTGAGATTGGTGCGGAAATCGTGATCAGTCTTGACCCGCTTGCGTTCGGTCACGGCCACTCCGGCGGCCTCCAGGCCGGCATTCTCGATGCACGGCCGGCGGCCGACCGCGACCAGGATCTTGTCGCCGCTGAAGGTCACGGCTTTGCCGTCCTTGTCGGTGCCGGCGAGGACCAGCTCGGCGCCGTTGCGGGTCACACCGGTGACCTTGGTCTCGAGGCTGAAGGCCACGCCCTGCTTGGTGAGGGCCTTCTGCAGTTCCTTGGCGACATCGCCGTCGAGGAACGGACAGATCTGGGGCAGGAATTCGATGACCGTGACCTTGGCGCCGAGCTTGGCCCAGACGCTGCCGAGTTCGAGGCCGATGACGCCGCCGCCGACCACCAGCAGGTGCTTGGGGACCTGCGGAAAGGCGATGGCCTGATCGCTGGAGACCACGTCGACGCCGTCGAAGGGCAGAAACGGCAGCGCGATCGGCAGCGAGCCCATGGCCAGCACGATGTGCTTGGCGGTGTGTTCGACCTTGCTGCCATCAGCAGCAATGACCGCCGCCCGGCCGCTGCCGAGCAGTTCGCCGCGGCCGGCGAGGACCTCGATCTTGTTCTTCTTCATCAGGTAGGCGATGCCGTCGGTCAGGCCGGTGACGACCTTGTCCTTGCGCGCGAGCATGGTCGCGACGTCGAGGGTCGGGGTCACACCGATGCCGTGCTCGGCGAGATGCTTGCGTGCCTCGTAGAATTTTTCCGAGGAATCGAGCAGCGCCTTGGAGGGGATGCAGCCGACATTGAGGCAGGTGCCGCCGAGCCGCGTCTTCGTGCCTTCGGCACGCTTCTCGATGATGCCGACCTTCATGCCCAGCTGCGCGGCGCGGATCGCGCAGACGTAGCCGCCGGGGCCGGCACCGATAACCAAGACGTCGTAATTCATGAGCTGTCCTTGCCGAAATAGCGTTGCTTAGAGGCCGAGGATGAGGCGCTCGGGGGCCTCGATCAGCTCTTTGATGCGGACCAGGAAGCCGACGGCTTCCGAGCCATCGACGATGCGGTGGTCGTAGCTCAGGGCGACGTACATCATCGGGCGGATGACGACCTGGCCGTTGACTGCCATCGGCCGATCCTTGATCGCATGCATGCCGAGGATGCCGCTCTGCGGCGGATTGATGATCGGCGTCGACATCAAGCTGCCATAGGT
>JBILBP010000284.1:0-3806 GCA_044353645.1 Planctomycetota bacterium
GAAAAACTCAATGCCGCCCTGCGCCTACGCCGTCCGCTACCTGACGTCGTCAACCAAATCGAAGTCGCCAATCTGTGCGATCTCAATGAATTCCGAAAATTGATCGCCCTCAAGGCCAACCCTGGACTGTTCAATCAGAAGGTTATTCCGGCGACGGTATTCCTACTCACCGATGGCCTCGAGGCCTCGGTCGCCCCCGCTGAATGGGCCAAGCATGTGCGCTTGGTGAACGAGCTTCTGCGCACCGGCGAAGCCAAGCTCCCGCCAACTGGATTCGTGCCGGTGTGGATCATCGGATCCATCAGCGGCGCCCCCCTGCCGACCACCGCCTGGAGCCTCCTGCGCGAGGATCGCAGCGTGCTATTGCTCGATCTCACTACCGCCACGAGCAAGAATAGCACCAATAGGACGGGCAAAGACACCTATCAATATCTCGCCGAAGGCATCCACACCCTGCTGTATCAGATGCGTCTGGTGCAGACCACCCAGCGTGCACGGTGATCATGCCTGATTCTCGTCCTTTTCGGCTCGCCACCCGCGCCAGCCCCCTGGCCCTCTGGCAGGCGCGATGGGTCGCGTCGCGTCTGCGCGCGGCGCATCCCGGACTGTGCGTGACCTTGGTGCCGATGCATTCCAGCGGTGACCTCGATCGCAGCACCACCCTCTATCAGTCGGCGACCGTGGGGGTGTTCGTCCGCGAGATCCAGGCCGCGGTCCTCGCCGGCCGCGCCGAGGCCGGCGTGCACTCGTGCAAGGACCTGCCCACGACCCCGCCCGAGGGACTGATCTTGGCCGCGGTCCAGCCTCGTGCCGATGTCCGCGATGCCCTGGTGACCCGCGAGGGACTGACCCTCGGCGAGCTGCCGTTGGGAGCGGTCATCGGCACCAGCAGCCTCCGCCGGCAGACGCAGCTGGCGCATCTCCGCCCGGATCTGCGCTTCGTGCCGATCCGCGGCAACGTCGACACCCGGCTGCGCAAGCTCGACGACGGCGAGGCCGATGCCACGATCCTGGCGATGGCCGGCCTGCACCGGCTGGGCCTGGTCGCGCGTACGCGAGCGGTGGCCCTCGATCCTTGGGAAGAGTCCGTACCGGCGCCAGCGCAGGGCGCGGTGGCCCTCGATTGCCGCCACGACGATTTGCGCAGCCAGCGCCTGCTGCAGGCCATCGATCATGCGCCGACACGACGTGCGATCACCATCGAACGACAGATTCTCGCTGAGCTCGAAGGTGGCTGCTCGCTGCCCCTGGGCTGTCTGGTGCGACGTGACCGCGAGCAGCGCTGGCAGGCCCGCATCCGCCTGGGCGATCTGCACGCGCCCCTGCGGGAAATGACCCTCAGCGGCGATCCGACGACCTTCGTGGAACGGGCGCGAGCCATCCGTTAAGGCTGCAGTGAAAGGGAAAACCGTGCCGCGGGTGCCGCACGGTTTTCGTTTATCAGCGCCGCGACTTCTTCGCCGCAGCTTTCTTCTTTTTGCGCTCGTCGCGGTATTTCTTCATCGCGTCCTTGTCTTCACGGGTGGTGAAGACGCGGTTGGGATTGGGCATGAAGGCCTGCGGATTGGCCAACTGCTCGGGGGTCAACTGACCGGCGTCAGGCAGCTTCTTGGCCATGTCCTGGATATCTCCGAACTTGCCCATCATCTTCTTCATGGATTCGAAATGCTTGAGCAGCGCCTGCACGTCATTGGTGCTGGTACCCGAGCCGTGCGCGATGCGGCGCCGACGGCTCATATCGATGAGGTCCGGACGCGAGCGTTCGTAGCCGGTCATCGAGCCGATGATGGCGCTGTATTTGCGGAAGATCGATTCATCAATCGACAACCCGGCGAACTTCGCCCCGACACCGGGAATCAGGCCGAGCAGATCTTTCAGGCTGCCCATCTTCATGATCGCCTGCAGCTGGCTCTGGAAGTCCTGCAGATCGAACTTGTTCTTGAGCACGCGCTCTTCGAGGACCTTGGCCTGCTTCTCATCGACCGCCGACTGGGCTTTTTCGACAAACGAGAGGATGTCACCCATGCCCAGGATGCGCCGTGCATAGCGGTCGGGATGGAACGGCTGCAAGGCGTCGAGCTTTTCACCGACGCCGACGAAGCGGATCGGCTTGCCGGTGACCGCGCGCAGGCTGACGATAGCGCCACCGCGAGCGTCGCCATCGAGCTTGGTGACGATCACGCCATCCAGGGCCAGCCGATCATTAAAGGCCTTGGCGCTGATGACCGCATCCTGGCCGGTCATGGCATCGACCACCAGGTAGGTCTGATGGGGATTGGTGCGGCGATGGACGTCGGCGACCTCGGTCATCAATTCATCGTCGACGTGCAGACGCCCGGCGGTGTCAAGGATGACGACATCGCAGGACTGGATATCCGCCGCCACCAGGGCTTGCGCGCAGAGATCCGCGGGACGCAGGCCTGGTTGATGGAACACCGGCACGTCCAACTGCGCACCGAGGATCTTGAGCTGTTCGACGGCCGCCGGGCGCTGCAGATCAGCCGCGACCAGCAACGGCCGCTTGCCTTGGCTCTTGATCAGCTTGGCGAGCTTGGCGCAGGTCGTGGTCTTGCCCGAACCCTGCAGACCGGCCATGAGGATGACGGTGATGCCCTTGTCGGCGTAGGCGATGGTAGCCTGGCCTTCGCCCATGAGCGCGATCAGTTCATCATGGACGATCTGCACCACCTGCTGACCGGGTTGGACGCCGGTGAGCACGGCTTCGCCAACCGCCTTGGTTTCGACCTTGGCGAGGAAATCACGCACCACCTGGACATTGACGTCGGCTTCGAGCAAGGCCCGGCGCACGTCGCGCAGGCCATCGCGGATATTGTCTTCGGAGAGTTTGCCGCCGTAGCGCAACTTGTCGAAGATCTGGCTGAAGCGTTCGGAAATATGTTCAAACATGAGCTGTCATCCAACAGCCAGGCGCTTTGACGGGAGCGACGAGGATCGTGTCGGCGCGGTGATGCCGTCAATCGCCGGCTGGCGACATTCCGGTCCTCACCAGGACCGGCCAGACCTCGGCCAACGGCCGACGGACGAAGTCGCGCTGCTGCCATAACGGATGCGGCAAGGTGAGCACCGGCGTCGACACCACCAGCCCATCGGCACGCAGCAGCAGATCGAGATCCAAGGTACGCGGGCCCCAGTGGATGGTTCGTACCCGACCACAGGCGGTTTCGATGCGCTGCAAGGTATGCAGCACCTGGTGCGGGCCGAGGTCGGTGGCCACCACCCAGACCGCATTGAGGAACGGCGCTTGGCCCGCCGGGCCGCCGACGGCGGCGGTTTCGTGCAGCGTCGAGGTCGCGATCACCGACATCTCGGCTTCGAGGAGGGCGTACGCCCGGTCGATGGACCCCCGACGCTCACCACGGTTGGCACCAACGCCGATGGCGTAGCGATTCATGTTGGCACCCCCCCGCGCAAGCCCTCGAGGATGAAGCGCGCCCCGGGGTTCCCCGGTTCATGACGTAAGATCACGCCATGTGCGACGGCGATCGCCTTGGCCAGATGCAGGCCCAGGCCGTTGCCATCACTGCGCGTGGTCCGGAAGGCTTCGAACAGATGCGCTTGCTGCTCGGCGGCGACGCCGGGTCCATTGTCGACGATGCACAGGCCATCGGCGGTGATCTCGATACCTACTCGCGGCTCCTCGGCGCTGCCGCCTTGCGCGGCCTGAATGGCGTTCAACAGCAGGTTCAACACCAGCTGACGCAAGCGCTGCGGATCGAAGAGCACGCTGCTCGGCTGCGGCCGCCGATCGTTAAGCACGAGGACCACACCCGCATGTTCGGCCTGAC
>JBILBP010000285.1:0-3792 GCA_044353645.1 Planctomycetota bacterium
GCCCTGCCGATAATCATCGAGAAAGGCCACCGCCCGCGGATCGCGGCTATCACCGATGGCGGCCAGGGCCTGCAAGCGCGCGGCCCGTTCGGGAGCCGCCAGCCCGACCAGCAGGGCTTCCGCGTCGGCGGCGAAAACCGCCACCGACCACAACAGCAGCATCAACGCTCGTAGCATAATTCCTTCAGCGAGGGCAGTAGGGAGAGAACAGGGGCCAGGGGGCAGCGACCAGAGTCCAGGGGCCAGGGACCAGACGTCACCAGCCATCACCAGTCAATGAAAAGGGGCCGATCCACCTTGGATTCGGCCCCCTGCAAGCAAACGTTAGAGGCCGTCTTACTTCTTCGGACCGCCGGTGATTGCCGGCACCCAGCCTGCCGGACGGGGCAGGATCTTGCTGTAGCTATCGGGCTCGACCAGGCCCTTCGACTTCCACACCACCTTGAATTGACCGGTCTTGAGGATTTCGCCGATGTACACCGGCTTCATGGTGTGCTGATTGGTCGGATGCATGCTCTTCTTGCCGCCCGGAGCATCGAATTCGAGACCGTAGACTTTTTCGCGGACCTTGTCGACTTCGATCGACTTGGCGAGTTCAGCGGCCTTGGCCCAGACGTAGACGCCGTAGTAGGCGGCTTCGATCGGATCATCGGTGACGCGTTCCTTACCGTAGCGGTTCTGGAAGGCGCTGATGAAGGTCTTGTTCTCTGGCGTGTCGACCGACATGAAATAATTCCAGGCCGCGAGATGCCCGACCAGCGGCGGCACTTCCATGGCGCGCAGCTCGTCTTCGGCGACCGAGAAGGCCATGATCGGGCAATCGCCGGAGGTCAGGCCCTGATTAGCGAATTCCTTGTAGAACGGCACGTTCGAATCGCCGTTGATGGTCGACAGCACGCAGGCGCCGCCGCCCTTGGCCAGTTCCTTGATCTTGGCGACGATGGTCTGGTAGTCCTTGTGACCGAAGTTGGTGTACTCTTCCATGACGTTGGCGTCAGGGATGCCCTTCGATTTCAGGAAGGCCTTCAACACCATGTTGGCGGTGCGCGGGAAGACGTAGTCGGTGCCGAGCAGGACGAACTTGGTCGCACCCTGGTCGAGCATGTACTGCGCGGCGGGCACCAGCTGCTGATTGGGCGAAGCGGCGGTGTAGAAGACGTTCTTCGACTGTTCTTCGCCTTCGTACTGCACGGGGTAAAAGAGCAGGCCGTTGTGCTCTTCGAACACCGGCAGCACCGACTTGCGGCTCGACGAGGTCCAGCAGCCGAAGGTCGCGGCGACCTTGTGCTTCAAGAGCAGTTCTTTGGCTTTCTCAGCGAACAGCGGCCAATCCGAGGCGCCGTCGACAATCACCGGCTCGAGCTTGCGGCCGAGCACACCACCCTTGGCGTTGATTTCCTCCATGGCCAGGACCGAGGCGTCCTTGCACGAGGTCTCCGAGATCGCCATGGTGCCCGACAACGAGTGCAGGACGCCGAGCTTGATGTCTTCGGCGCGCAACGGGCCGGCTCCGAGAGCGACGGCGAGGATGCTGAACGTAAGGGTCTTGAGAGTCTGCAAAGCTGGCATCGGCGGGGTCTCCGTAGTTGGTGTGGTGCAGAGGTTGACGACTGCTCTGAACCAAGTGCGTCAATCGTGCCAAGTCCAGGCGATGGGAATGCTCCATAAAATGCTGTATGGCTATGCATAAATACGGCTTTCGCCTAGTCGCATAGCAACCTTGTTAGCTAATGCTCAAAAAATGATCGCTCAGTTCAGGGCTGTAACATGCGTGTCCAATCTTGCCTGTGCCCAGGCGCTGCCACCCTCCTCGCCCGATATGACCGACACCAGCCACAGCACCTATGTCAGCCCCCTTTGCACGCGCTACGCCTCGGTTCCGATGCGCGAGCTGTGGAGCGATGATCGCAAATTCCAGACCTGGCGCCGGCTATGGGTGGCCCTGGCCCAGGCCGAACGCGACCTCGGCCTGCCGATCAGTGCCGAGCAGGTCGCTGAGCTGGCTGCGCACATCACCGATATCGACTACGTCATGGCCGCCGCCGAAGAGAAAAAGCGCCGCCACGATGTCATGGCCCATGTGCACACCTACGGTCACGTCGCCCCTAAGGCCGCGCCGATCATCCATCTCGGGGCGACCTCGTGCTATGTCACCGACAATGCCGATCTGCTCGCCATCCGTGATGGCCTCGACCTGCTGAGCGTCTCGCTGGCTCGCGGGATCGATCGCCTGGCGCGCTTTGCCGAACAGTACAAGGACCTCCCGACGTTGGGTTTCACCCACTTCCAGGCGGCGCAGCTGACCACCGTCGGCAAGCGTGCCTGCCTGTGGCTGCAGGATCTGAGCATGGATCTGGAGGCCATCGAACGCACCCGCAACGACCTGCGCTTCCGCGGCGTCAAAGGCACCACCGGCACCCAGGCGAGCTTCCTGACCTTGTTCCACGGCGATCACGCCAAGGTCGAGGCCCTCGATGAAGCCGTGACCAAAGCTTTCGGTTTCCGCCGCCGCTTCCTGGTCACCGGCCAGACCTACACCCGCAAGCAAGACGCCGATGTCCTGGCGGTACTCGCCTCCTTGGGCAGCACCCTGCACCGCATCGGCACCGACCTGCGCCTGCTCGCCCACCTCAAGGAGATCGAAGAGCCATTTGAAAAGGACCAGATCGGTTCCTCGGCGATGGCCTACAAGCGCAATCCGATGCGTTCCGAGCGCATGTGCTCGCTGTCGCGGCATCTCATGGTGCTGGTGCAGGATGCCTATCAGACCCACGCCGTGCAGTGGATGGAACGCACGCTCGACGACAGCGCGGTGCGCCGCATCTGCATTCCAGAAGCCTTCCTCGCCGCCGATGCTTGCCTGGGGATCCTGCAGAATGTGGCGGAAGGGCTGGTGGTGTATCCCAACGTCATCCGCCGCCGCATCGACAGCGAGCTGCCGTTCATGGCCACCGAGAATCTGATCATGGCGATGGTCGAGGCCGGCGGCGATCGCCAAGAAGTCCACGAGGCGATCCGCGTCCTCAGCCACGAAGCCGCCGCCGAGGTCAAGCAGCACGGCCGCGACAATGACCTCATCGAACGCGTGAAGAAGGATGCCTTCTTCGCCCCGATTCATGCGCAGTTGCCGACCCTTCTCGATCCAAGCACCTTCACCGGCCGGGCGCCGGAACAGGTCGAGGCCTTCTTGGCGCAGGAAGTCCGGCCGTTGCTAGAGAAATATAAAGGACGGCTTGATGGGGCAGCGGCGTTAAGCGTTTAATCCCCGTCGCTGGTCACTGGCCCCTGGCCCCTGGCTCCAGGGCCCTGGCTCCTGGGCCCTGGCTCCTGGCCCCTGGCACCTGGCTCCTGGCTCCTGGTCTCCGGTCCCTGGCTCCGGTCCCTGGCCCCTGGCCCCTGGCCCCTGGCCCCTGGCCCCTGGCCCCTGGCCCCTGGTCTCCGGTCCCTGGTCGCTGGTCCCTGGCCCCTGGCTCCTGGCCCCTGGTCTCCGGTCCCTGGCCCCTGGCCCCTGGCTCCTAGTCGTTGGTCGTATCTTCGAAAATCGAGGCGGTCATCCGCTGTGTCGGCGTATCAGGCCGTTGAGCATGCGTCCGATTTCATTGGTCAGGCTGACGATTTCGTGAACCTGATGGGTTTCGAAGATGCCGGCATCGCCGGCGATGAGAGTGAGTGCCTGGGTTTCGGCATTGGAGCCATCGGCGATTTTGAGGAACCGTACAAACTCACGGCTGCTACCGCGTTCGGCACCTTCGGCGATATTGGCGGCGACGCTGATGCTGGCACGGCGGATCT
>JBILBP010000286.1:0-3791 GCA_044353645.1 Planctomycetota bacterium
CGCTTTCTTATTATTCACATAAAATCAAAAAAAGGGCAGTAAAAGCAGTACGGGGCTTGGTGATGGTTATACCCGCTGCCACCCAGGAAAACCGTGGCAGTTGGCGACTTGCGGTCAGGGGGGTGACAGTCCATCATCAGTGACGAGTGGAAATCATGCGCTTACCTGTGCCGATGCTTTGGATGAAGCTCTGCTTACTACCGACCTTGCTGCTGACCTTGCTGCTCACTTTCGGTGGCAGGGCGGTTTTTGCAGCCGAGCCGCCAGCGTCGTCGGGTCAGGTTGAAGCGCCATTGGTCAAGGTCGGGTACGTGCCCATCGAGGGGGTCATCGACGAGTCCAAAGCAGCATATTTCAAGCGTTCTTTGAAGGCTGCCGAAGAACAGCGCCTGACTCACCTGGTGGTTCATTTCACGACCCCCGGGGGAGCTCTGGGAGCGGGCATGGAGATGCTCAATGCCGCCTTGTCGGTGCCGCAAAACAAGCCGCGCCTGATCGCCTTCGTCGATGATCACAGTCTTTCGGCGGGATCACTGGTGGCCTATGGCCACGACGAGGTTCTGGTAACCTCGAAAGCCCTGCTCGGCGATATCGGCGTGATTACCCAGGGCGCCGACGGTAAGATCGAATACCTGCCCGAGAAGATCGAGACCGTGGTCCGCGCCCTGCTGCGCAACACCGCCCAGCATCGCGGCTGGGACGAGGCCAAGATGGTCAAGATGACGGCGCGAAATCAGGAGCTGTACCGCTTCACCCTACCGGCGGTGGCGGCGGCGCCCGGCATCGAAGCGGCTCCTGCCAAGGAGGTCTTCGTCATTCAAGACGACCTCGGCACCTGGCTGGCAGCGCATCCCGAGATCAAGCCCGAATCGAAAGTGCTGGTCCTCGGTGCCGATCGGCTGCTTTCGTACACCGCTCGCGACGCGGTCGCCCAGGGCATGGCCACGGCCCTGGTTGCCGATCTCGACGCGGTCTATCAGCGCCTCGGAGTCGCTGCCGCCGACGTTCACGATCTGTCGCCGACCGCGACCGAGAAGACTGCCTGGACCCTGGCCGGATTCGCGCCGATGCTGGCGGCTCTGGCACTGCTGTTGGTGTTCCTGGAATTCAAGATTCCCATGAACGGCTTGTGGCTGGTCCTGGCGGCGGTCGTCGGCTCGGCCTTCTTCGTCTGCCAGTTCTATCTCGATCTGGCTTCGTCCTTTGAAGTCGTGCTGATCATCGTCGGTCTGCTGCTGATCATCGTCGAAGTTTTTGTCTTCCCCATCGGCGGCTTGCTCGCCGCCGGTGGCGCGCTGATGGTCGTGGCCGGACTCCTGTTGTCGTTCATGCCCACCGCCACCCAGTTCCAGCCCTCGACCGAGGGCTGGAGCGCGATGGCGGTGTCGGCGGTGTGGCAATCGCTGACTGCGATTATCATCCTCACTATCGGCACGACGGTGGCGATCGCGGCCTTGCCGAGCCTGGCCCTGCGCACCGGCTTGGCGGATAGAGCGGCTATCGATGCGACCAGCGCCGGGACTCTCGAAGCCGAGGTCGAGGCCTTGGTCGGCAAGCACGGCATCGCCCACACCATCCTCCGTCCGGGCGGCCAAATCCGCCTCGGCCAGCGCATCATCGGCGCGGTTACTGCCGATGGTGGCTTCATCGCCGAAGGCGCCTCGGTGCAGGTGGTGGCGGTGCATTATGGCGAAGTGGTGGTCAGCGCCGTGACCGGGGTCTGACATGGATTGGTCGGCACTCTTCGTCGCCAGCTTCCTGTTGCTGCTGGCGGCACTCGCCCTGGTCGCCGAACTCTTCGTGGTCAGCTTTGGGATCTTGGCGCTCATCAGCCTCGGACTGGCGATCGCCGCCATGGTCTATGCCTTCACGGCCTCGGCCCTGGTCGGTTGGACCTTCGTCGTGATTGCGCCCCTGCTCGGCGGATTGATCGTCAATCGTGGTCTGCGCGCCTTGCAGCGTTCGCGCCTGGTGCCGAAAGCAGAGATCAGCGACGACGCCGGGTATCATCATGTCGCCACCGCCTTTGGCATCGCCGTTGGCAGCCAGGGGCGTCTGGTCACGGCCGCCCGCCCGACGGCGCGAGCGCGTTTTACCGGAGGCGAATGCGACGTCCTCGTCGATGGCTCTGCTGAAGCCGGAACGATGATTGCGGTTCAGCGCATCGCTGGCGCGACCATCTACGTCTCACCTACGTCAAGTACTTCCATCCCCTCGATCCATTAAGGAATCATCATGGAAAATCCGTTAGTCTACATTATCGGCGCAGTCGTCTTCCTGAGCACCTTCTGGTGGCTGATCGGCTCCAACTTCATGCTCTGGATCCAATCGGTGGCCTCGAATGCGACGGTCAGCCTGCCGTCGATCGTGTTCATGCGCATCCGCAAGGTCAATCCGCAGGTCATCGTCACCGCCCGCATCACCGCCAAAAAGGCCGGTCTCGACATCTCCGCCGACAAGCTCGAAGCGCACTTCCTCGCCGGTGGCCACGTGGTCCGTGTGACCAATGCCTTGATCGCCGCCAATAAAGCCGGCATACCCCTGAACTTTGATCGCGCCTGCGCTATCGACCTCGCCGGTCGTGACGTCTACGAAGCCGTTGCGACATCGGTCAATCCCAAGGTCATCGATGTCCCTGCCGCCGGCAGCGGTCGTTCGACCATCGATGGCATTGCCGGCGACGGCATTCAGTTGAAGGTCAAGGCCCGCGTTACTGTGCGTACGGCCCTCGATCGTCTCGTCGGCGGCGCCACCGAAGAGACGATCATCGCTCGTGTCGGTGAAGGCATCGTCACCACCATCGGCTCGGCCGAGAATCACATGATGGTGCTCGAGAACCCTGATCGCATCAGCAAGACCGTGCTCGGCCGTGGCCTCGATGCCGGTAGCGCTTTCGAGATCCTCTCGATCGACATTGCCGACGTCGACGTTGGCGAGAATATCGGCGCGCGTCTGCGCACCGACAAGGCCGAGGCTGACAAGAAGGTCGCCCAAGCCGAAGCCGAACGCCAGCGCGCCATGGCCGTCGCCCGAGAACAGGAAATGGTCGCCCTGGTCCAGGAAAATCGCGCCAAGGTGGTGCTCGCCGAAGCCGAGATCCCCCTCGCCATCGCTGACGCCTTCCGCAAGGGCCAGCTCGGGATCATGGATTACTACAACATGCGCAATGTGCAGGCGGACACCGAAATGCGCAACTCCATCGCCAATCCCCAAGCGAAGTAAATCATGGGCATGCTCGAGGAATTATTGCGCCAGCTGGAAGAAGCCGCCGACCAGCACCGCAACCAGCCGTTGCCGGGCACCCCGCGTTCGGCCCCTCGTCCACCGCCCGCTTCAACCCCGGCGCCACGCACCGAGGAGATGCGCCGCGAAGCGCACCAGCGCCAGCGTCAAGGAGCGCGAAACAAACCTCTGGCCCAGGCCGCGGAGCCGAGGGAAGCGGAACAGGTGATGGTCGAGGTCGGAGAAGACCCCGTGCATCGTCTGGTAGCGGACAGCATACCGGCGGTAGTGGAATCCAGCCGTCGACGCGAGCACCCGCTGATGGCGCGTTTGCGGCAGCACGGGGGCATGCGCGATGCGGTGGTTCTCGCAGAGATCTTACGGCGGCCTGGGCGTCGTTGAGCGGTTGCCAGTGAAGCGAAAAAAGGCGCAGGCGTATCGCCCGCGCCTTTTTTCTTTTCACGGGGGTCATTGTGCGGGAGAGCAGGGGACCAGGGGGCTGAGGTGAGGGGCTAGGGACCAGTGTTCGAAGCGTGAGTACTGAAGCTTGAAGCACTGAAGCAATGAAG
>JBILBP010000287.1:0-3784 GCA_044353645.1 Planctomycetota bacterium
AAGCGGTGAGGTCGCGGGTGGCGTAGAGGGTGCCGCCGTCGGCGCGCTTGATCAGCGCCGGCTTCTTCCAGGTCTTGGTTTTCTCGGTATTCAGGAGTTTGGGCAGATCGACGACCGTCGCGCCCTGGTCTGGGCTGGTGAGGCCCTTGCTCTCGAGTTCGGCGAGCAGCGGCCCCATCTTGTCCTCGTAATAGGCTTCGCCCTTCCACGAATCGAAGCGCACCCCGAGCAAGCCATAGACGCGCTCGAATTCCTTGAGCGAGGCATCCTTGAAGATCTGCCACAAATCGCGGGCCTCGGGGTTGCCGTCTTCGAGAGCCTTCGACCACTGTCGGGCTTCTTCTTCGACCACCGGATCAGCCTTGGCGGCATTGGAGATGCGCACGTACAGATCGTTGAGGAAGGTCACCTGATCTTCGGCGGCCTGGAGCTGGGCGAGGCTCAGGCCTTCGCGTTTCCAACCGGCGATCAGGCGCCCGAAGGCCGTGCCCCAATCACCGATGAAATTGATGCGTTTCACGTCCCAGCCGGCAGCGGCGTAGCAATGCGCCAGGGCATTGCCGATCATCGTCGAGCGGATGTGGTGGAAGGCGAGGTGCTTGGCGATGTTGGGGCTGCTGAAATCGATGCACACGCGTTGTCCGGCGCCGACCGTCGAACGCAGCGCCGCCGCACCGCCCGTGGCCAGGGCCGGCAGCAACGCCTCGGCCACCGCCGCCGCCGCGAAGGTCACATTGCAGAAGGGGCCGGCGGCCACCGCCGCGATCCCGGCCGCGCCCAGCACCCCGGCCAATTCCCCAGCCATCGCCGGTGGCGGCACGCCCTTGAGCTTGGCGAGCTGGAAGCACGGCAGGGCCAGATCACCGGCCACGCCCTTGGCCGGGGGCGCGAACAAGCCGCGGATCTGCACCTCGGGCACCGCCAAATGAGCCGCAATTACAGACGCAACAGGAGCAGAAAGCCGGTCGAACATGAGGCCGGGCAGCTTGAGCGATGGCGCTTTTTAGCAACAGCCGCCGGCGCTGACGAACCCCGCCTCAGCGTTGGGTTCGCACTTCGCAACCGCTGAGGACATCATGCAGACCGCGCCAGCCGAGGCCGGCGGTGAGCACCGCCAACGGCCAGGTCGCCGCCAGCGCCGCCCAACGCCCGACGGCGCGCAGCCAGCTGGGATGATGACCATTGCGACGCACGGCGATGCGCAGACCGAGGCGACGATGCAGCCACGGCCCGCCCTGGTGGACGGTGGCGAAGACCAGACGCCACAGCACGCAGATCTCGGCGACCACCGTCGCCACCGCCAGCGACAGCAGGAAGATCATGAACGGCCAGGGTGACGCCAAGGCATGCAATTGCCGGGCGAGCGTATCGAGCTGCCACCAGGTCGCGGGGGTGACCGCGTGGGCGACCACCTCGCCGAGCGCAGCCTGTGGCACTCCCGGCAGCGTCACCATCCCGTTGGCGACGCCGGCATCGGCGATGAGCAGGGCGACGATGAGGCCGGCGATGGCCAGGGGCAGGCCGAGGACCACTCCGAGGACCAACGACAGCAGTGGATCGCCGAGCCCGGCGAGCAGGCGCAAGCGCTGCAGGGCGAAGCCCGGCTGTACCCCAGCCGGCTGGGTGAGATGGCCCATTTCCAGGGCCCCCGAACTGTGCAATGGGGCTTCGCTGGGAAAGAGCTTGGCCGTGACCTGCGCCGCCATCGGCGGCGAGGGCGGATGGAAGCGATGCGGCGAGAGCGCCGAGGTCGAACCGATCGCCGGCACCATCTCCGAAGGATGCATCGAGGTCGAACCTTCGTGGCGTTCGGGCCGGGCGGTATCGGGGGCTGGCGTGCTGCCTGGCAGATGCGCGGTAACCGCCGCCGCGATGGCGGGATTCAACTTGGCGCTAGCCGCAACGCCCGACTCGAGGCCCTCCGCGAGCTGCCGCGATTTGGCGATTTCACGGACGACCTCCTGGCTGTCCATCTGCGCGGTGCGCGAACGCCGCGGCTGGTCTCCGGCCCTGGCCTCGTCGGACACGCTCTCGCTGACGATCGCGGCCGGCGGCGGCGTATCGTTGCTGCGCACCACGAAACGCACCGGACCGCAGACCATCTCGTCACCGGGAAGCAAGGGCCGTGGAGCGACGATCCGATCACCATTCACGAGCACGCCATTGGCCGAGCCCATGTCATGCGCCAGCAGGCGCGCTGCCGGCAATGCCTCGATACGGGCATGGTGCCGCGACAAGCGCGGGTCATTGATACGTACCCCGCAATCATCACCGCGGCCGATGACGGTGACGCCCATGGGCAGGATCCAGGTGCCGTAGCTCGCTTCTAAACGCAAGGCCATGCGGGAAGTCTACCCTACAAACGGCGACTCCGGGCGAGCTATGCTGACCTACGGGGCAGCCACGACGCGATACACGCGACCGGTATTCCAACCCGTGAAATACAGCTCGCCATCGGCATCCTCAGCAAAGGTCGAGGTATTGCCGTTTTTGAACCCCGGGTTGAGGTCGTCGCTGAACTCGACCAGAGTTGGAGTGGCGCTCAAGGCGGCTGCCGCTGGAAAGCCGTAAAAACGCTGGGCAGCGAAGTCGGCGAAGAGGTACCAGCCCTGCAATCCGGGGATGGCCCTGCCGCGGTAGACGTAGCCGCCAGTCACCGATACGCGGCCCTGGGAGCGGTCGTAATCAACCACTGGCTCGGTGGCCGGGGTGACGGTCTTCTCCTTGGCATACTGCGGCGTCGGCAAGCTCGCTTCACGCACCCGCCAACCGAAATTTAGGCCGAACTGCTTCGCCGGCAGGACATCGATTTCCTCGCGAGCATTCTGGCCGACGTCGCCGATCCACAGATCGCCGGTGAGGCGATCGAAAGCGCAGCGCCACGGATTGCGCAGGCCGAAAGCGGCGATCTCCGGCCGTTTTCCCAATTCCTCGGCATAGGGATTATCTGCCGGAATGGCGTAGGGCGCCTTGCCATCGACGTCGATACGGAGGATCTTGCCGAGCAGGACCCGCCGATCCTGGCCATTACCGATGGCTCCATGACGGTCATTGGCGCCGCCGCCATCGCCCACGCCCAACCACAGATAACCGTCGGGGCCGAAACTGATCCAGCCGCCATTATGATTCTCCTCTGGCTGATCGATGCTCAGGAGCACCAGTTTGCTGGCCGGATCGGCATTCCCCTCACGGACCGTGAAGCGCGCGATCTCAACATGTCCCGCCGGACCGCCGCCAGGGGCGGTATAGTAGAGATAGATGAATCCATTGTTGGCAAAACGCGGATGGAAAGCCATGCCCAGAAGGCCCTGTTCATTGCCCCGGCTGGCCAACGGCGTGACCGTCAGGAGCGGCTCAGGACGCCAGGCCTTGGCAAGAAGATCGAAACAGCGCACCCGACCGGTACGCTGTTCGAGCACGTACAAGGCATCGACTTTTCCTGGCGGCGTTCCGACCCAGGTAGGAAAAGCCAGGCCATCACAGACCAGTACCGACGCCAGCTTGGGCACGTCTGCCGCGCATAGGATGCTGAAACTCATAAGGGCGAGAAGAAACCAGCGCATCAGCACTCCGCAAGTTGCATGGGTGTAAGTTCGGTAAATCTGGGAATTAGTACGGTTTTCTCAGCCGAGGCCAAGCCCGTTAGTAAGCGCGGATCCTTGCACCCCAACCATTGTCCGAGCAACGCCAACACTGCGGCATTGGCCTTACCGGCCTCCGGCGGGGCGGCGATGCGCAGCTTCAGGCGATCACCGAGCACGCCGGCGAGCTGGCTGCGGCTCGC
>JBILBP010000288.1:0-3783 GCA_044353645.1 Planctomycetota bacterium
CTAGCACCTGCTAGCCCCTGCAAGCCCCTGCTTATTTCAGCGGCGGGGGCGGCGGTATGGCGTTGCGATCGAAATCGGTGCTGCCGGCCTTGCGCGTGAGATTGACCACGAACTGCACCGCGATCTCAGACTTATGAGCATGGTTGGTGCGGATAGTGACGGTTTCGTCGTAGAGTTTCTCCGGCAACTGCGCCTGCGGATCCTTGGCGCTGGCGGTGATCAGCCATGAACCATCGCTCTGCTTGAGCGGGGTGAAGCTCCACAGTGGGCCTGTATAGTCGATGCCCAGGACCGTGAAATCCGCCTGTGGGCTGGTCAGCAACATCCGCTTGGAGAGACGCTGCAATTCATCGGGACGTTCGTTGGCGACGAATTTGTAGATATCGCGCCAGGCGATATCGGCGGGCCGGCCCAAGGTAGTCTCGGCGCGCGGGGCGAGGGCATCGACCGTGACATCGGGAGTCACCGTCCACCACAGCTGGACATCGATGGACTCGAGATCGGGATCGGTGAGATAGACGGTTACGCCCATGCGCTGCGGGCCCGAGCGCTTGCGATTGTCGACACTGACGGTGAGGGTCGTGCTCTGATGCGGGAGGATGAAGTGTTCGCCGATCTCCAGTTGCATGCATGAGCAGCTGGCATCGAGCCGTTCGATGCGCACTGCCCGATCATGCGGATTGCGGACGTTGACGCTGGTCGCGAAAGGGCTGTGCTCGGCATACACCGGCGCGGCCTGCGGACTGCTGACGTTGGTGTTTTCGAGTTCGGCGGCGCTGACCAGCACCGCGCACAGGAGTAAGAGAAACCAGCGCATCAGGCATGCTCCGCCCGGTGAACGTCGTTACCCGGCGGACGTTCACAAGTCAGGGACGGGGATAGGCCGCGAGTACCGTGTGCGCCATGTCCAGGTCCGGGTCCACGCCGCGAGCATGGGGGATTTCGGCGAGCACCGCCAAGCCCGTCAGCGTCGACAGTTCGCGGGCGGCATAGGCGATGGCCGGGCTCGCGCTTGGCGGCCGGGCGTGGGAGATGATCAGTCCGAGCAGGGGGATGCCGGCGGCGCGTGCGCAACGCACGGTCAACGCCGTGTGGTTGAGCGTGCCGAGATCCGGCCGCGTCACGAGCAGCGCCGGTAGCTGCCAGTGCGGTAATAATTCGGCGAAGCTCAGCCGGTCATGGGTCAGCGGCGCGAGCAGGCCGCCAGCACCCTCGACGAGCAGGTCATGGTCGCCGGCGATGCGCGCGAGATGGGCGGTGAAGGTCTCTGCCGTCAGGCGCATGCCGACGGCGGCAGCAGCCAGATGCGGAGAGATTGGTTCAGCGAATTCGTACGGACAGACGGTGGCCGGATCCTGGCCATCGCCGACGGCGGCGCGTAGCCGTCGGCCATCGTCGGCGCTGGTCCCATCCCAATCCCCGCAAGCCACTGGCTTGTGCAGCCAGACACGTCGCCCGAGGGCCCGCAGGCTCGCGGCCAGCAGCACGGTGACGTGGGTTTTTCCGACGCCGGTATCGGTTCCAATGATCGCCAGGCGCATGGCTGGGCGCAGTGCCAGGGCCTTACTTGCTACTTGTTGAACGTGATGATCGAGCGTTCGTAGTCGCTGGGCGCCTGATAGCCCATGAGGGCCAGGGCGGTGGCGGCGACATTGGCGAGGCCGGGCTGGGCGACGCTGGTATCGATGGCGTATTCGCCCTTGAATTGCGGATCGTAGACGATGAACGGCACGTGATTCAGGGTGTGGCTGGTCTTGGCCTTGGGCCTGCCGTTCTCGGTTTTGACCCCGCCCTTCTTGTCGAGCTCGTACATCTCGTCGGCATTGCCATGGTCGGCGGTGATCAGCGCCACGCCGCCGAGTTCCTTGATCACCGGCAGCAGCCGGCCGAGCGACAGATCGACGGCTTCGACCGCCATCCGCGTCGAATTGAAATTGCCGGTGTGTCCGACCATGTCGCCGTTGGGATAGTTGAGACGGGCCAACCCATAGGGATTGGCGCGCAGCTCGGCGGCAACGGCGTCGGTGATCTCAGCCGATTTCATCCACGGACGTTCGTCGAAGCTGACGCGGTCGCTGGGGATCTCGATGTAACGCTCGAGCTTGGGATCGATGTAGCCCGAGCGGTTGCCGTTCCAGAAGAAGGTCACATGGCCGTACTTCTGCGTCTCGCTGCAGGCCAGCTGGCGGACCCCCGAGCCGGCGAGGTACTGGCCGAGGGTGCGATCGATCACCGGCGGGGCGACGAGGATGCGCGGCGGCAGGTTGGTGTCGCCGTCATAGGTCATCATCCCGGCATAGCAGACCTCGGGGAGGTGCTTGCGGTCGAAGGGCACGCCATCGGCCTTGCGTTCGAGGAAGGCTTTGCTGATCTCGATCGAACGATCGCCACGGAAATTGAAGAACACCACCGAATCGCCATCACGTACCGGCGCGAACGCCTGGCCGTCGCGTTCGACGACGAACGCCGGCAGATCCTGGTCGATGACTCCGGTCTTCTCGGCACGGAAGGCCTTCACCGCCGCCGAGGCCGAGGGGAAGCGCCGGCCTTCGGCGAGGACGTGGGTCTGCCAACCGCGTTCGACCATCGACCAGTCGGCGTCATAGCGGTCCATGGTCAGCCACATGCGACCGCCGCCGGAGGCGATGCCGTAGCGCGGATCGACGCTGGTCAGCCAGGCCTCGAAGGGCTCGGTGAATTCGAGGGCGGTGGTCTCACCGACATCGCGGCCGTCGAGCAGGGCATGGACGGCGACCTTGGCCACGCCGCGCTTCTTGGCGTCAAGGATCAGGGCCTTGAGGTGGTTGATGTGCGAGTGGACGTTGCCGTCGCTCAGCAGACCAATGAGGTGCAACGTCGACTGCTTGGTGGTCGCGTTGGTGACGATGTCGGTCCACCCGGCGCCGCCGAACAGGGCTCCCGAATCGATGGCTTCCTGCACCAGCTTGGCGCCCTGATCGAAGATCCGTCCGGCGCCCAGGGCGTTGTGGCCGACTTCGGAATTGCCCATGTCGGCGTCGCTGGGCATGCCCACGGCGGTACCATGCGCACGCAGGGCGACGTGGGGATATTCGGCCATCAGCTTGGCGAGCACCGGGGTGTGCGCGGCCTTGACGGCATTGCCCGCGTAGTCAGGTCCGATGCCCACGCCATCCATGACGACGATGACCACGGGGCCTTTGCGCTGACCGTGAAAAGCGGACGTGGCGAGCGAGAGCGACATGAAGACTCCAAGCGAGGACGATGAGAAGACGTAGGACGTTATGCCGTGCCCGCGAGGGGCAAGGCAGCTCGACCAAGCACCGGTAATGAACTATTTCGGCGGTTGCTCAGCTGGAGCTGGAGCTGGAGCTGGAGCTGGAGCTGGAGCTGGAGCTACGGGTGCCGGATCTAGAGGTGCCGGAGGTGCCGGATCTACCGGCACCGGCTCCGCAGGTACGAGGGGCGCGGGAGCCGGCACGAGGGTCTCAACGGGAGCCGTGGTCACCTGGGCTGCATCGTTAACGGTCGCATCGAGAGGGGTGATCGAGGCGGCGGCGTGGGCGGCGAGGAGTGCGGCTTCGAGTTCAGCGATACGCTCCTTGGCTGCCTGCTCACGGGCGGCGGTGGCCGCGGCTTCGGCTTCGGCGGCGCGTTTCGATTCGCTCAGGCGCTCACGGGTTTCGTGCAGGGCTAGGGCATAATAGGCCAGGCCCGCGGCGAGGACGATAATCAGCACCAGCAAGCCACCCGAGATGGCGATGAATTTCGCCGTCGATGGTCCGCGCGAACGCGCGCGGATAT
>JBILBP010000289.1:0-3757 GCA_044353645.1 Planctomycetota bacterium
ATCACCGCGACTTTTTTGCCCGACTTGGCGCACTTCATGGCGGCACCCTCGCCGCCGGGGCCGCTGCCGATCACGATGACATCGTACTGATACATGGGGACTCCGTTGCGGTTCACAGCTTGTGGCACATAACGAGCAATTGTGCGAAGGGCAACCACGCAGCCGGATGAAGATTGCGCGGATGATCGCTGGGGTTCCAGCCATGCGCCTGCGCCTGACGTCGGACCTGGATGCCGGTGGCCAGGCCGCGCAGAGCCTCGGCCATGGTATGCGGTCCGGCAAATGCCACATGCAGCAGCTTATCCACCGCCCGCAATTCCGGCAGGGTCGGACCGTCGGGAGTACGCCGGAACGACCACAGGCAGAGGTCGACCCGGCTCGCGGGCTTGGTCGCCTCACGGGGGATCGCAAGGCGCACCGAAGCCCGTCCGGCCACCGCCATCAAGGCGCTGGTCCGCGTCTGTTCGCCGGGCTTGGGCGATAGCTTGAGTCCAGCTTCGCGCTGGAGGACCAGATCGATGGCATCCGGCGGCGGATCATCACCGACCATCCACCGCTGCAGCAGCGGGGCGGTGAGGTTGAACGGCGGATTAGAAACCACCCGCCAGCCCGACGGCAGGCGATGTTCCCAGGTTCGGGCATCGCCGGCATGGAGGTGCAATTGCCCGGCGGAAATCGGCTTGGCAAATTTCTCGCGCAGCTCGGCAACGCGCTGGGGATCGCGTTCGATGGCATGCACCTGCGCACCGGCCTTGAGCATGCCGGCGGTCAAGGCTCCGTGGCCGGCACCGACCTCGACGATGATCTCGCCGGACTTGATGCCGGCGGTGGTCAAGACCTGCGCCGCCCACGGTGGCGTGAGATCGTGTTGCTGTGGGGCTTGATCAGGCATGGTGGGGTCATCGCTCGCTTACCGCGGCGAGCAACCCTTCAATCGCGATCCATCCATGAACGAGCCCGACTATGCTTGCGCCGTGTTGAGGAATGCCGCCGGCGACTTCGTCCTGCAACTACGACCTGCAAGCGCCCGCTTGGCTGCCAATCAGCTGACCTGCTTCGGCGGGCGCTGCGAAGCCGGCGAAACCGCCGCCGCCTGTCTGATCCGCGAACTGCACGAGGAACTCGGCTGGAACATCAACTCCCTGCCGCCCCCGTGCGCTTTCCTGCGCACCGGCCCACGGCTGATTGCGAGCTTCTACACGCTGTTTCTTCCCGCAGCCTTGGTAGTACGCACCGAGCCCGGCTTCAGCGTCATTTACGCGCCCCCTGCCAGCCTCCCGGGCCTGCCGTTGAGCCCCTGGCATCGCCTAGTCCTCGAAGCACTGCTAACGTCATCAGAACTGCCGATCACCTTGGAGGTGCCCGGCTGACCCCAAAAATCAGGGCTTGGTCAAGCCGCTGAGGGTGACGCTGACCTGCGCCGGATCGACCGCCAGCCACGGCGGGGCGAGAACCTCGACCGGGAGCATCTGCGTCGCGTCGGGCACCACGTCGTCCTTGAGACGGACGAAGGCGGTGAGGTCCTCAGGTTTAAACTGTGCGAGGAGGTTCTGCGGACCGCGCACGGTCAAGGTCACCCGCGGTGGCGTCAGCGTGACATCGACCGAACGCAGCAAATCCTTGCCGCACAAGACTTGCACCGCGGACGAGATTTCTTTGCTCATCGCCAGCAGCGGGCGGATGGTGACGGTTGCGGCAACCTGCCCGAGGACGCGGAATGGCGTCTCGGAAGGCGCCGTCAGCGGCGTCAAGAACAGCCGCTCTTGGCGCTCGCCGACGAGGTTGGGGTCGATCATGTGCAGATCAATGTCCTGGAAGCGCACGCGCTCACGATCCCGGCGCAGCAGCTCAAGCACTGCGCCGCCGGCCGCCACCCGCACCAGGGTCTGATCGAGGCGGACGGTGGCGTTGAGACCCGCCGCCAAGCCGGCGATGTTGGGGATCTCGACCGGCAGGCTTTCCTCGATAATGCGATCGAGCTGGACCTGGATCTCGCGCAGATCCGCCGGCTCGCTGCTGACGACACGGATGTCATTCGAGAGCCGCAGCAGGTGGCTGGTCAGCGGCCAGGTGGCCGTCTTGGTCGCCAGTTGCTCAGGGCGGACTTCTAGCCGCGGCGAGAGGCTTTCCGTCTCGAGGTCGGCCAGGCGGATGGTCGGCACGCTGAGAACGACCTTGAATTCCCGGGGCGAGAAGTTGACCACCTGATAATCGGCGGGCAGGCCGCGCACGGCGGCGTCGGTGACGATCACCGCAAAGGTCTTCTCGACCCGCACCTGACCGCTGGTGTAGATGTAGAGGGCGACAGCCAGGAACAGGGAGACGATCTTGAGTTCCCAATGGGCAGTGAGCTTCATGCGCGCCTCGCTGGCGCGCGAATGCCCGAGACCGAGGCGGCGGCGGCGGCACGAAACACCCGTCCGAGGAGGATTTCGACATCCTGGCGCGACAGGCCACGGGTGAGGTTGCCCTTGTCGGCGATCGAGATCGCGCCGGTTTCCTCGGAAACCACCAGGGCCAAGGCATCGGTGTCTTCACTGATGCCGATGGCGGCCCGATGGCGCGTGCCCGACAGCGATTTGAACGCGGGGTTATCGGTCAGCGGCAGGATCACCCCGGCACCGGCGATGCGTCCGTTCTGGATGATCACCGCTCCATCATGCAGGGGCGAGTCCTTCCAGAACAAGGCGATCAGCGATTTCGCCGTCAACTCGCAATCGAGTGCCGAGGTCGCGACATAGCTGTCGAGGCGATCAGTGCGCTCGATGACGATCAGGGCCCCAATACGACGCGAGGCCATATAGCCGATCGATTCGACCAGCTGCGGCAGCACCGTGCCGCCGGCGGTCTGCTCGGCGGCCCCCGGGAAGATGCCCCCCAGACGCGAGAACAGACGACGCAATTCGGGCTGGAAGATGACGATCATGATCAGGGCGCTGAAGCCGATCGAGGCCTGCAGTAACCACGTAATAGCATGCAATTGCAGCAAACGCGCCAGCATCCAGGCGCCGACGACCCCGGCTATGGCGAGGGCGATGCCTTTGATCTTGCCGCCAGCGGCGATGCGCTCGAGGGCGAGAAGGACATAGTAGATGACCACCGCCAGGATGGCGATCTCCAAGGCCGAACGGAAGTACCAGGTCAGGTCGGTGAGGACCAGCCACTGCTCCATTCGCTCGAGGTCAAACCATCCGCCCACGTTGGAACTCCAGGATCACGGCAGCGTGCCGAGCATGCGGCTTATGCCAGTTCGGCGGCACGCAGAGCCCGCATCGTGCCGCCGACGTCATGAACACGCAACAGGGCGCACCACGGTGCCAGCAGGACATGCAGTGGGTGCCCCAGACAGTCGTCGGCGGGATAGGCCGTGCCGGTGGTCGCCGCCAGGAAGCGCTTGCGGCTGAGCCCCAGCACCACCGGCAGGGCGAGGTTCGCCCCCAGGCCGGGGAGGGCCCGAAGCAGGGCGAAATTGTGCGCCACGGTCTTGCCGAAGCCGATGCCGGGATCGACGAAGAGCCGTTCGCGGGTAACTCCCGCAGCCATCGCCGCGGCCACGCGCGCTCCCAGGAAGCGTTGCACTTCCATGACGATGTCCGCGTACTGCGGAGATTGCTGCATGGTACCGGGAGTGCCGGCCATGTGCATCAGGATGAGCTCGCAGCCAGCGGTGGCGGCGACCGTGAACATCCGCGGATCAGCGCCGGCACTGATGTCATTGATCGCCGTCGCACCCGCCGCCAGCGCCGCCTCCGCAACC
>JBILBP010000034.1:0-12337 GCA_044353645.1 Planctomycetota bacterium
AGGGGGTTCTGGGGCGGGTGCTGGCGATCGAGGGTCTCGGTTCGCTGGGCGTGGATGCCAGCCCAAGCCTGATTGAGGCCGCCCAGGCCCGTGCCGCCGCCGCGCCAGGCACGGTCCGGGTTGATTATCGCGTCGGCGATGCGCGCAATCTCGATGCCGCCCTCGGAGAGGAGCTCTGCGATCATGCGGCCCTGGTGATGTGTCTGCAGGATCTCGATCCGATCGAGCCGGTGCTCGCCGGCGTGGCCCGTCACGTGCGGCCCGGCGGGCGCATCGTGGCGGTGATGACGCACCCCTGTTTCCGCATCCCCCGGCGCAGTTCCTGGGGCTGGGATGAGGACAACGGCGTGCAATACCGCCGCCTTGATGGCTATACCTCGCCGATGCAGGTGCCGATCAAAATTCACCCCGGAATGCCTCAGGACCCCAGCCGAACGATGAGTTTTCATCGTCCCCTGGCGACCTACATCGGGGCCTTCGCGGCCGCCGGCCTGGGCGTCACCGGGGTCGATGAATTATGCAGTCATCGCCGTGGCACCAAGGGCTTACGCTACGGTGCCGAAGATCTGGCGGCGAAGGAGTTCCCGGTCTTCCTGGTCCTCACTGCCGAGCACCGGCGCTGAGCCGGATTGTGGTGATAGCGGTACAAGAATCTCTATAATCGTGACTTGGAGCGAAGTCCGGGGCCTGAAACGGAGATCGTAAACTCCCCTCTTGCCAAGCGGATTTCCTGTCCATAGTTCCTCGCCCCACCCAAGTACGGTTCGATGGTGCTCAGCGATGAGTCCGCGATCCAGACCTCTGGGGACCGCAGCAGGGTTCAAGCCCGACCCGGCTGCGCGGATGTCAGAGCTGCCTCACGGCAGGATGGACTCCACGGTTCCAGGGCCAAGCACAGCCTCACGGCTGACTCGACGCGTACTGCGTCGCAGGGAGACAGGAATGAAAGAAAAGATCAAGATCCGCCTCGAGGCATACGATCATCGTATCCTCGACAAAGCAGCACAGGACATCGTTGATACAGCCAAGCGCACCGGCGCTCAGGTGGCTGGTCCGGTGCCGATGCCGACTCGGGTTGAGCGCTTCACCGTTCAGCGTTCCCCGCACATCGACAAAAAATCACGTGAACAGTTTGAGGTTCGTACGCACACCCGCGTCATCGAAATTCTCGAGCCGACCGCGAAGACGAATGACGTCTTCTCCAAGGTCGACGTCCCGTCGGGTGTCGACATCACCATCAAGCAGACGGTGAGATAAGTCCGATGCCAGTTCTCTACGGTACCAAAGTGGGCATGACCCGCGTATATGATGGCGATGTCATCGTCCCTGTGACGGTCATCGAATGTCTGCCCAATGACATCGTTCAAGTCAAGTCGGTGGCTCACGATGGCAACGATGCGCTCAAGGTAGCGGTCGGCGTCAAGCGAAAGAATGCCACCAAGCCACTCGCCGGCGAGTACAAGAAGGCTGGCGTCGAAGCGCGCGCCTTCCTGCGCGAAGTTCCGGTCGACTCGTTCAAGGGTGAAGCCAAGGCTGGCGCCCAGATCAAAGTCGACATCTTCGAACTCGGCAAGCTGGTTGACGTCACTGGCCACAACAAAGGCCGCGGTTACGCCGGCGTTATGAAGCGCCACAACTTCAGCGGTCACAAGGCCACCCACGGCACCATGCAGCATCGTGCTCCTGGTGCCATCGGTTGCCGCATGGACCCGGGTCGTGTCTTTAAGGGTCAGCGCATGGCTGGCCGTTGGGGCAACGAACAGGTCACGATCAAGAATCTCAAGATCGTCTCCATCGATACCGAAAAGAATCTCGTGGTTCTTCGCGGCGCCATACCTGGCCCAAATGGTGGCCTCATCGCCATCACGCAGAACTGAGACCTGAGCCATGACTACTTCAGTTCAGATCCCCGTGTACAACTCGGAAGGCGTCAAAACTGGCGACTTCGCGGTTGATCCTCTCCTGTTCGACAAGGCCGTTCGTCGCGGCCTGCTCAAAGAAGCGCTGATCGCGCATCTTGCCAGCCAGCGCCAAGGCACCCATGCGACGAAGTCGCGTGCTTTCGTCGCCGGTGGTGGCAAGAAGCCGTGGAAGCAAAAAGGCACCGGCCGCGCCCGTCAGGGCTCGACCCGTAGTCCGCAGTGGGTTGGCGGCGGTCACGCCCACCACATCAAGCCCCGCGACTACGCCTACCAGCTGCCCATCGGCCAACGCCGTGTCGCGCTGATGTCGTCGCTACGCTACCGCTTGGAAAAGAACGCCATCTGCGCCGTCGAAGGCTTCGATGCGCTCAAGGCCCCATCGACCAAGATGGTTGCCAGCTTCCTGGGTAAAGCCGGCTTGAAGCGGACGTTGATGGTCAGTGAAGGTCAGTCGCAGGACTTGTACCTCTCGGCCCGCAACATCCCCAAGGTGACGGTTGCCGAGCGCCGCAATCTCAGCGCCGGCGCGGTGCTGACCCATACGAACCTGGTCTTCACGAAGGGTGCTCTCGAAGCCCTCGTCAAGGACCTGCAGCTTGAAAAGAAGGGCTGAGACGATGGATCCGTTCACGATCATCCAGCGCCCGGTCATCACCGAAAAGTCGGTCTACTTCAGCTCGAAGCTGAACAAGGTCACCTTTGCGGTTAATCCCGGCGCCAATAAAACGCAGATCAAAGAAGCCGTCGAGACGCTGTTCAAGGTGAAGGTCACTGCGATCAACACCATGCACATGCGCCCGAAGTCCCGCCGCGTCCGCGGTGCGATCGCCGGCCTCACGAATTCCTGGAAAAAGGCAATCGTGACCTTGGCTGAAGGCCAGAAGATCGAAGGGATTTGACATGGGATACCGCAAACTCGGCAACCATAGCCCCGGCTCGCGCCAGGCCACGATCCCCGACTTCAAAGAGATCACCAAGTCGACCCCGGAAAAGACGCTCTGCGTCCGTGTGAAATACCACGCCGGCCGCAACAACCACGGCCGCATCACCGTGCGTCATAAGGGTGGTCGTCACGATCGCCTCTACCGCATGATCGACTTCAAGCGCAACAAGCTCGATGTTGCCGGTACGGTCAACGCGATCGAATACGATCCGAACCGCAACTGCCGCATCGCCCTGGTGTTCTATGTCAATGGCGAGAAAGGGTACATCCTCGCCGCCAAGGACATCGTCGTCGGCACCAAGGTGCAGAGCTACAGCGAAAAGGGCGAGCCGAGCGTCGGCAACGCCATGAAGCTGCGCCACATTCCTCAGGGCCTCGAAGTCCACAACGTCGAGATGCAGCCCGGCCGCGGCGGCCAGCTCGCTCGTTCGGCCGGGGCCTACGCCCGCCTGATGGCCATCGACGGCGCCTACGCGATTCTGGCGATGCCTTCGGGCGAGCTGCGCCGCGTGCCCGCTGACTGCTACGCGACGATCGGCATCGTGGGCAACCTCGAAGCCAACCTGCGCAACCTCGGTAAGGCCGGCCGTGCGCGTTGGCTCGGCGTGCGTCCGACGGTGCGCGGTATCGCGCAGAACCCCATCGCCCATCCGCTGGGTGGTGGTGAAGGTCACACCAACGGTGGACGTCATCACTGTTCGCCATGGGGCCTGGTTGACGGTCAGAAGACCCGTACCGGTAAGAACCGCAACAACGTCTTTATCATCCGCCGCCGCGACGGCCGTGCGCTGTCGAGCAGGAAGTAAGCAATGTCACGCAGCTCCCGCAAAGGTCCATACGTGGACATCAAGCTCCTGTCCAAGGTCGAGAAGGCTAAAGAAGCCGGCGTCAAGACGCCCATCAAGACCTGGTCACGCGCCTGCACCGTGGTGCCCGATTTTATCGGAGTCACCTTCTCGGTGCACAACGGCAAGGGCTTCCATCAGGTCAACATCACCGACAACATGGTCGGCCACAAGCTCGGCGAGTTCGCGGTAACGCGCACCTTCCGCGGCCACGGTGGCACCAAGAAGGCTGAGTCTAAGTAACATGGAATACCGTGCTACCGCGCGCCATGCGCGCATCTCACCGACCAAAACCCGTTTGTCAGTTGATCTGATCCGCGGCAAGCGGGTCGAAGACGCTCTCAACATCCTGCGCTTTCAGTGCCGCCGCGGCAGCATGATGGTCCGCAAGACCCTCGAGAGCGCCGTCGCCAACGCCTCGGCAATCGGCGGCCTCGATCCCATGGACCTCATCGTGAGCGACGCCCGGGTTGACAAGGCAATGGTCATCAAGCGTTTCCGTCCGGCCTCGAAGGGCCGCGCTGCTGGACGCATCAAGTCCTGCTCGCATATCACCATCGCAGTTGCGACCAAGACCGAAGCGAAGGCGTAAAGATCATGGGCCACAAGATCAATCCCCTTGGCTTCCGTATCGGTATCACCGAGCCGCACCGCTCGAACTGGTATGCGAAGGGTCAGAAGTACAGCACGCTGGTCCTCCAGGATCACCGCATCCGCGCCTTCCTCAAAGAACGTTTCTTCTCGGCAGCCGTCGAGAAGATCCAGATCGAACGCAAGGCCGAACGCGTCGTCATCACCATGCACGCCGCCCGTCCGGGTGTGATCATCGGTAAGCGTGGCGCTGAAATCGAAGCGCTGACTAAGCACCTCGAAGGCATCACCTCGACCGGGGTGAAGGTCAACATCCAGGAAGTTCGTAAGCCCGACGTGGTTGCGCAGCTCGTCGCTGAGAATGTTGCCGAACAGCTCATCCGCCGCGGCTCTTTCCGTCGCGCCATGAAGCGTGCGGTCGAGAACGGCATGCGCGAAGGTGCCAAGGGCATGAAGATCAACATCGCCGGACGTCTCGGTGGTGCTGAAATCGCCCGCTCTGAGCACGATAGCGCAGGCAGTGTGCCGCTGAACTCGTTGTCGGTTCGCATCGACTACGGTTACGCCACGGCCCAGACGTCCGCCGGTATCATCGGCGTTCGTGTGTGGATTAATCACGGCAAGTACGCCGATCAACAGGTTGGCTAAGCGCATTTGCGCTTGGCGACTGATTTGACCGACCTGCCCGAACCGACAGTACAGCTACGATAACGAGATTTTCCGATGGCAATGCTTCCAGCCCGTGTCAAATACCGCAAGCAGCACACCCGTGGTCACCGGCTTGACCATGTCGCTACCGCCGGCAACAAGCTGGCGTTTGGCGACTACGGCATCCAAGTTCTGGAAAGCGGCCCTCTGTCGGCGCGCCAGATCGAAGCTGCCCGTGTGGCCGCTGGTCACTACCTCGGCCGCGTTGGTAAGGTGTGGATCCGCGTCTTCCCTCACACGCCCGTCACCAAGCATCCGGCTGAAAGCCGAATGGGTTCCGGTAAGGGTGAAGTCAACTACTGGGCCGCTTTCGTCGACGCCGGTACGGTGATCTTCGAATTCGCCGGTGTGACCGAGGGCATGGCCCGCGAAGCGATGCGTCGCCAGGCGTCGAAGATGCCGTTGAAGTCACGTATGATCAAGCGCACTGCCGACGTCTGAGCTTTGCAGGAAAATAGGAATACCCATGAAGAAGTCTGCTAAAGCTGACCTGCGCGCCAAGAGCGCCGATGACCTCCAGGCCCAGGCCAAGGAGCTGCGCGAGTCGCTGCTCAAGGCCCGCTTCGCCACCGCCCTCGAAGGCAATGCGCGCAGCATTCAGTATCGCAACGCCCGTCGCCAGATTGCCCGCATCCAGACCCTGCTCACGCAGAAGTCGGCTGCCAGCCAGAAAGTTAAGTCATGACCACTGAGACCAGTACCGCCGTCGCATCGCATGCGGAAGTTCAGGCCGTTGGCCGCGGCAACCTCAAGCGCGTGATCGGCAAGGTTACCTCGGACAAGATGCTGAAGACGCGTGTCGTCGCCGTGACCGAGATGTATCGGCACCCAAAGTACGGAAAGTACATCAAGCGCACCCAGAAGTTCCACGTCCACGACGAGAAGAACGATAGCAAAGAGGGGGACAAGGTTGTCATCATCGAGACCCGCCCTCTGTCGAAGACCAAGCGCTGGCGCCTGATGCAGGTTCTCGAGCGCGCGATCTAAGCGACCGGTTCCGAAGCTTTATTTTAACCAGTTCCAGATTAACCGAGGTTCCCCATGATTCAGATGCAAAGTTGGCTCGACGTCGCCGACAACAGCGGCGCGAAGAAAGCCATGTGCATCAAGGTGCTGGGCGGTTCGCACCGCCGCTACGCCGAGGTTGGCGACATCATCGTCGTGGCCATCAAGAAGGCCATTCCAACCTCCGATGTGAAGCAAAAGGCCGTCGTGAAGGGTGTGATCGTGCGCACCGCCTTCCCGATTCGTCGTGACGACGGCAGCTATGTGAAGTTCGACACCAATGCCATTGTTCTGATCGATAAGGACAATAACCCCATCGGTACCCGTATCTTCGGGCCGGTGGCCCGTGAGCTGCGTGGTCGCAACTTCATGAAAATCATCTCCCTCGCCCCAGAAGTCGTCTGAGAAAGCGAAAGCGAACCATGCCTAGCAAGGTCAAAAAGCCCCGTCTGGCCAAGACGCCTAAATTGCACGTTAAAAAGGGTGACCAAGTCGTCGTCCTTAGCGGCGACAACAAGGGCAAATCCGGCACCATCATCAAGGTTTTCCCGGTTGATCAGCGCGCCATTGTCGATGGCGAAGCCGGTCACTACGAGACCAAGCACGTCAAGCCGAATCCGCAGGCGAACATCGAAGGCGGTCGTATCCGCCGTCTCCGCCCGGTGCACGTTAGTAAGCTCGCCTTGCTTGATCCGACTACCAACAAAGCCGCGACCCGCGTCAAGCACGAGCGCACCGATGCCGGTGTTGTCCGGGTGGCCAAGAAGAGCGGCCACCGCTTCGAGTCGAAGTAATCTATCCTATTGACCACGTCGGACCCGTCTTGACCCTTCCGATCCTCGACGACCGACCTACGAATTCGCAGACACCATGAGCTCTCTCCAGAAAACGACCAAAGCCATCTACGCTGAAACGCTGCCCGGGATCATCTCGAAGCACGGCGTCAAGAACAAGATGGCTGGCCCCAAGATCGACAAGATCTGCTTGAGCATGGGCGTAGGCCGTGCTGTTCAGGATGGTCAGATCCTCAATGTGGTCTCCGAACACCTGACCCAGATCGCCGGCCAGAAGGCTTCGATCACCAAGGCGAAAAAGGCCATCGCCAACTTCAAGACGCGTATTGACGTCAAGCTCGGCTGCCATGTGACCCTCCGCGGTCAGAAGATGTGGTCGTTCCTTGATAAGCTGGTGTTCCTTGCCGTTCCCCGTATCCGCGACTTCCGCGGGCTCTCGCCCAGCGGTTTCGATGGTCGCGGTAACTACAACATGGGTCTGCGCGAGCAGGCGCTGTTCCATGAGATCGTGCTTGAGAAGCTTGAGCACAATCAAGGTCTCAACATCACCATCTGCTTCCGCAATAGTACCGACGACATGTCCCGCGACGTGCTGAAGGCCCTGACCTTCCCGTTCCGCGACAAGTGACGTCACCCAAACTTTTGAATCCGATCTGAAAGGCACCACATGGCCAAGAAGTCCCGCGTTAACCGCAACGAAGACGTGTTGAAGCAGTGCGTCAAGTACCGCCAACAACGCGATCTGCTGCGTGCGCGTAGTAAAGATCTGAAGCTCTCTCTTGAAGAGCGCATGGAGGCCCGCGCGGCCTTGGGACTGCTGCCCGCCAGCAGTTCACCGACCCGCTACCGCAACCGCTGCGCCGTCACCGGCCGCAGTCGCGGCAATCTGCGCAAGTTCGGCATCTGCCGCAACGCGCTGCGCCTGATGGCGCACCAGGGCTTCCTGCCCGGTGTGACCAAGGCCTCCTGGTAATCGAATTAAGACTGGCACCCGCCACAGAGAGATGACCAGCTATGAGCTGTACTGACCCAATCGCTGACATGCTAACCGTGATCCGCAACGGAATCTCGGCCAATAAGAAGTCTGTGAAGATCCCGTTCTCGGTGATCAAGCAGGGCATCGCCACCGTCCTCAAGGACGAAGGCTTTGTTTCTTCGGTCGATGTGCTTGAGACCAAGCCGGCCCGTACCCTTCAAGTCGCCTTGAAGTACGGCCCCGCTGGCGAGCCCGTGATCCACGAGATCACGCGTATTTCGACCCCCGGCCTGCGTCAGTACGCTGGTCGTAGCGAGCTGAAGCCCATCATTCGCGGCTTCGGTATCAGCATCGTCTCCACCTCCAAGGGCATCCTCTCCGATCGCGTCTGCCGCAAGCAGCGACTCGGTGGCGAAGTGCTCTGCGTCGTCAAGTGATCCTGGCCGGAACGGACAGAAAAGGAAACCGCTCATGAGTCGTATCGGCAAGATCCCCGTCGCATTTCCAGCTGGCGTGACCGTCTCGGTCGCTGGGCAGAAGTTGACCGTCAAGGGGCCCAAGGGCACCCTCAACCTGAATCTCTTCGAGGGTGTCAATGTCGCCGTCGAAGGGAACACGGTCGTGGTCACTCGCTCATCGGAAGAGAAGCAGGTCAAGGCCATGCACGGCACCACCCGTGCCCTGGTGAAGAATTTGGTGAAGGGCGTGACCGATGGTTACGCCAAGAGCCTCGAGATCCACGGCGTCGGCTACAAAGCCGCCCTCCAGGGTAAGAAACTGGCGATGAATGTCGGCTTCGCCAACATCATCAACGTTGAAATCCCTGATGGTGTGACGGTGGCCCTGCCTGATGGCACGCACGTCAATGTCAGTGGCGTCGACAAGGCCCAGGTCGGTCAGGTGGCTGCGAACATCCGTGCCGCGCGCAAGCCTGAGCCCTACAAGGGCAAGGGCGTCCGCTACGCTGGTGAAGTTGTGCGCAAGAAAGCCGGCAAATCCGCGGCTGGCGCTGGCGCGAAGAAGTAAGCTTAAGAAAGAGAACCGGTCATGGACAAGAATACAGCTAAGCTACAGGCCCTTGCGCAAAAGAAGTTGCGCGTCCGCAAGAAGGTGTTCGGCACCATCGAGCGTCCGCGTCTTACGGTCTATCGCTCGGAAAAGCACATCTACGGCCAGGTCATTAATGACATCGATGGCAAGACATTGTTCTCCGCCAGCACGATCGCCAAGGATCTCGCGGCCAAGGTCAAAGACCTTGATCCGACCGCTGCCGCGAAAGCCGTTGGCGAAGCTTTGGCCGAAAAGGCCCTCGCCGGCGGCGTGACCCAGGTGGTCTTCGACCGCAATGGCCGGCAGTATAGCGGGCGCCTCGTGGCCCTGGCTGATGCTGCTCGCGCCAAAGGGTTGCAATTCTAAAGCCTCGGTCTATCTTCGTTCCCCCATTTCGTGGTTGCTTGCCGCATGCGGCATGACGCAAACTTTTCAGGACGGACTTCATTATGGTGATCAAACGTGGCGGCACCCCTGGTGCGAAACCCGGTGCAGCAGCCCCAGGCAGCGAGCAGGGCGCCCGCGGCGAACGCAAGGACCGTCGTGGTCCACCCCAGCCCCGTGAGGCGCGTTCGAAGCTCTACACGGAAGATGTCGTCCGTATCAACCGCTGCGCCAAGGTCGTCAAGGGTGGTAAGCGATTCAGCTTCGCTGCCTTCGTCGTCCTCGGTGACAACAAGGGCAAAGTCGGTTTCGGGAAGGGCAAGTCGAAAGAAGTTGCCTCGTCGATCGACAAAGCTGTCCGCGATGGCGAAAAAGTCGTCCGTGCCTACCCGATCGTCAATGGCTCGATCCCCCACGAAGTCGAAGGCCGTTACGGCTCATCGCGCGTGCGCTTGATCCCGGCTGCTGACGGTACGGGCGTTATCGCCGGTCGCTCGGTTCGGGCAGTTCTTGAGAAGGCGGGTGTTCACAACATCCTCACCAAGTGCTACGGAAATCATAATCCAGTCAACTTGATCCGCGCCACGCTCGACGGCTTGTCGAAGCTGCGCACCAAGGATCAATATCAGGCGCTGCGTGGGGTGGAACTATGAGTCTCAACGATATTCTGGTTACGGATACCGGTCGCAAACAGCGCCGTCGCGTTGGTCGCGGCCTCGGTTCCGGCCTGGGTAAGACCGGTGGCCGTGGTTCCAAGGGTGCTGGCTCGCGTACCGGCGGTCTTACCGCTGGCCCGATGTTCGAAGGCGGTCAGTTCCCCTTTTGGAAGCGCCTGCCCTACCGCGGCTTCACCAATTTCAAGCACCAGGTCAAGTTCCTGGCCGTCGATCTCGGTCGTGCTCTCGAGCGTGTCAAGGGCAGCGACCTGTCGTTGAACTCCCTGATCGCTGCCGGCCTCGCTCACGAGGGCCAGCTGATCAAGCTCGTCGGCGGTACTGAAGTCTCTCGCAAAATGACCGTTTCGGTGCATCGCGTGACGGCCTCGGTGAGATCAGCCATCGAAGCTGCCGGCGGCTCGGTTGTTGAGTTGCATGCTCCTACCCAGGAAGGCGCCTAAGAGATCTTTGATCTCTTAGGTGGTTTCTTCGAAGATGGCTGAACGCGACCTCGCTGAAAATCCGGTTCGGGAACTCTTAAGGCGGTTCTTCATTACGTTCCTTCTGGGCGTGGTGGTGTACCGTCTGGGTGCCTATGTTCCAATACCTGGCGTTAACGCCGATGCCCTCCGCGAATTGGTGAAGGGGGCCGGAGGCGGCGATGACGCGATTGGCGCCATTCTGCGCTACGCTGACATGTTCAATGGTGGCGCCATCGCCAATGCATCCATTTTTGGTTTGGGGATCACCCCCTATATCAGTGCTAGTATCATCTTTCAGCTGCTGACCTATAGCATTCCGTCCTTGAAGGCATTGCAAAAGGAAGGTGAAGGCGGCCGCCGTAAAATTAATCAATATACTCGTTATGCGACTCTCGCGATTTGTGTAGTTCAGGCCACTATTGCCGCGATCGCTCTATCGCGGTTTTCAGCAAACGGTGTAGTTCTGGTCCCGGGTGATAATAAGTTGCTCTTCGTCGTCCAGAGTGTGCTGGTTATCACCACCGGAAGCATGCTAATTCTTTGGATCGCCGAGCAGATTACTAAGTTTGGTATCGGTAATGGCGTCTCTCTCATCATCATGTTCGGTATCATGGCTTATTTACCTTCAGCCTTCACTGGTTTCGGTACCGATCTCGGTAAGTACCTCGGTGTAATTCTTGTCGGTCTTGCTATCATTGCCGCTATAGTAGTCGTGGTTCAGGCCGTTCGTCGAATCAACCTCGAGCAACAAAGGCGGGTTCAGGGTAATAAGGTCTACGGCGGTGCTCAGACCACCCTACCGTTGAAGCTGAATCAAGCTAATGTCATCCCGGTGATTTTCGCGTCTCCCATTATGGTCGTTATTGGATTTGCCGCGGGTAATCTCGCTGGTCTCGATCAAGTCGTAGCCTATGGTACTCCCGGTCATCGCTACATCTTCGGGGCGCTAATTGTCGCCTTCACCTACTTCTACATCAGTATTACCTTTGATCTCAATGATCTATCGAATCACTTCAAGCAGTCTGGTTTCTTCGTGCGTGGCATCCGTCCGGGCAAGTCGACGGTCGATTACCTGGCCGGAATCCTTACCCGCATCACCTTTGTCGGTGCGATCTTCCTGGCGATCATTGCGATTCTCCCTGAGCTCATCGGTGCCTCGATTGGTCTCAGTGGCCGCGGTGCTAGTGTGCTGCTTGGCGGAACTGGTCTGTTGATTGTTGTCGGCGTGACCCTCGATGTGATGCAGAAGGTTGGTGCCTTCTTCCTTGCCCACCAATACCAGGGGCTCAGCGCTACTGGTCCCAAGAAGTCTGGAAAGCGGTTCTGACGTAATGGCGAAGGAAGATAACATCCGCCTCGAAGCACGTGTCCGGGAGTCCCTCCCGAATGCACGGTTTCGTGTCGAACTGCCGAACGGCCATGTCGTTCTGGCCCATATCTCGGGCAAGATCCGCATGAACTACATTCGCATTCTTCCTGGTGACAAGGTCACCATCGAGATGTCACCCTACGATCTTACCCGCGGTCGCATCGTCTTTCGTGACGTCTGACCACTTTATCTCACTGGATTAGAAGGAAAATGTCATGAAGGTATCAGCCTCCGTTCGTCGCCGCTGCGAGAACTGCAAGATCGTCCGCCGTAAAGGCCGCGTCCGCATCATCTGCTCGGACCCTAACCACAAGCAGCGCCAGGGCTGAGCGGCAACGCTCTTAAGGAAACAGACCATGCCTCGTATTCTCGGTGTCGACATCCCGAACAACAAAAAGGTTCCGTACAGCCTAGGCCATTTATTTGGCATTGGTCTGCACCGTGCCGTGCTCATCTGCGAAGCCACTGGCGTGGATATCCACCGCCGTGCTTTTCAGCTTACCGAGGAAGAGCTCGGTAAGATCGCGACGTACATCGAGAACAACTACGTTATCGAAGGCAACCTGCGTCGCGAAATCCAGGCGAACATCGCCCGGTTCAAGGAGATCGGCT
>JBILBP010000290.1:0-3704 GCA_044353645.1 Planctomycetota bacterium
AAGGGCTCATCCCCCAGGATCGTGCCGACGAGATCACCCAACGCCTGCGCCAGACCAATCAGCCCCTGCGCGAGCTGCTGCTGGCTTCCGGGCTCGTCCATGTGACCGAACTCGACGAGATCTCCGCATGGTGCATCGAGGAACTCGTCTGCCCACTGTTCGAATGGTCGGATGGGGACTTCACCTTCAGCGATGGCGAGCCGATCCATGAACTGCTGGCTCCCGACGTGATCGAGCTGGGGAGTACCCGCCTGCCCTCGCAGCAAGTAATCATGGAAGCCACGCGGCGGAAAGACGAGTGGCGGCGCATCCGCGAAATCATTCCCGACAGCGAAACCCTGTTCGTGGTCGACCATGATGGGCGCACCAACCTACGTAGCATTGAGACCGATCCCGAAATGCTCAGGGTTTTGCGCTACCTCGACGGCCGCCATTCCCTGGATGCGATCGCCAATGCCGTCGGCGCGACGCGCTTCGACACACATGCGATCGTCGCCCAGATGCTGCTCGCGGCGGTAGCTCGGCCGCAGACCGCGCAGGATGTGGTCACCGACGCCATGAGCCTGAAGGATGCCGGCGAGCTGAGCAAAGCCCGCGAGCTCCTCGAGCATGCCCTCAAGCAGGCGCGTCTGCCGGAAGTATTGCGGCCACTGGCCGAGGTCTGCGCCAGCCTAGGGCAGGTCGCGCGCGCTGTCGAACTCTACCTTGAACTGATCCAATCGGCGCAGGACCAAGGCGATCTCGAGCAGGCGCTGGCTGATCTCGATGTCGTCATCGGCCTATCGCCGGATGATCCGGAACTGCACTTCGAGCGCGCCCAGGTACGCTCGGAAATGGGCCAGGGCGAAGAAGCCGCCGCCGGTTACGTGGTCGCGGCGCAGGCTTTTCTCGGCACCAAGGATGTCGCCCGCGCCCTCGACGCCTGCCATCGCGCCAAGAACCTGCTCCCGCGCTCGCCCGAGCCGCACCGCTATCTGGCGCGGGCGTATCTGATGGAAGGCCAGACCGAGAATGCGACGGTCGAGTACAAGGCGCTATGGCATGCCCTGCTCACCGCCTATCGCCCGCGCCGGGCCTTCGAAGAGCTCAAGGAGATCCTCAACGCCGACTGCAAATTCTCGGCGATCAAGGACCAGATCCTGTCGCACGCGCAAAGCAGCGAAGCGGTCAAGACCAGCAAGGCCTTGCGAACCCTGGTCTACGCCGTGGTCGGGACGCTGGTGATCACCGTCGGCGGCATCGGCTGGGAATACTACCATCGCGTGTTCAAGCATGGGCTGGGCGTCGACAGCCTGAATGCGATCGAGCGCGAACTGCCCAAACGCATGGAAGCCATCGACCATCCGGCGATCATCGAAGACATCGACAAGATTCGTGCTGGCGTCGGCAGCGACACGGAATTGCGCCAACGTAGCGATGCTCTCTCCGAAAAGGTCACAACCGATTTCAACAGCCGGGCGCAAGGACTGCTCGCGCGCGGCCGAGCTCAGCTGGATGGCGGGGATTTCGCCCAGGCTGAGCGCAGTTTCAAGGAGTTGTCCGCCCGCTACGACGGCACCCCAACCGCCGCCGCCAGTGGCGCGATGCTCGAACAGGTCCGCCAGGCACGCATCACCACCCAGGTGCAGACCGATCTCGCCGAGGCCAACCGTCGCTGGCAGGCCCTCAACTGGGATGGCGCGATCACCCTCATCAGTCACGTCCTGGAGCGTCGCGATCTGCCCACCCCCCTGCGCGCGCGCCTCGTCGATCAACAGGTCGAATGGGTGGCAGCAACCAGGAATTCCCGGCAGCTCTTCGAGCGCGCGACCAAGATCGAAAAAGCCGGCGACCTGCGCTTGGCGATCTCTGCCTACAACCGCGCCGCCAGCGGCGAAGGCGATCAGTATGCGGCCTTGGCCAAGGATTATCTGCACCAGCTCGAACTGACCTATGCCAAAAAGATCGGGCAGAGTCTCATCGAGAGCGCGGGCAAGGACGATGATGCCAAGGTCTTCGCCGCCTACGACGAGCTCCTACGGATCAGCAACGAGAGCCTCGGCGACCAGCTTAAGCTTTGGCTGGAGGCCTTCGATCTGCCCTACATCCTGCAAGTCGACCATCCGCGCACGGTTTTGACCGTGCGGCGCAGCAACGGCGAGGTGCAGATCCATGCCCCGGCCGGCACCAGCGGCGCGTGGCAATATCGCCTCACCTATCATCCCAGCGAAAACCTCCTCGTCACCGCCTACCGCAGCGGCTTCACGCCCCAGAGCGGGGCCATCGCCGCCAGCAATCGCCGCGTCACCGGCACCGTGTCCCTGCGCCGTGGTCCCCGCTGGCGATCGCAGTTGACCGGCCCGGCCACCACCCAGCCGGTGGTGGCCATGGGCCAGATCCTGGTCGGCACCTCCAAGACGACGCTCGAAGTCATCGATCCCCGCCAGGGCGCCTCCCGGCCGATCACCTTTCCGGATACGATGGCCGAGTTCCGCACGCCACCGTATGTCTTCCAGGACCGCGCCTACCTCGTTCTTGAGGACACCCTGCATGCAATCGACCTGGTCACGCGCACGCACCTGTGGTCGTGGCCCAACAGCAGCCTGCCGCAACACCGCCTGAGCGGCTCGTTGTGGGTCCAGGAACACGATCTCATCCAAGGCACGCACCTGATCATCGCCGGCACGCTGCAGGGAGGCGTAGTCGCACTCGGGGCCGATGACAATAGCAGGGTGAGCATGTACCCACGCGCCACCGAGGGTGAGCTCAGCGGCCAGCCGCTCGCCGATCATTTCGACAATCACACCCTGGTGTACCTGCCGATGGGCAACGAGCTGACGGTGCTCGATTATAGCGAAATCACCGAGAACAGTCCGCCGAAGCAGCTCTTCACCGTGCGCACGCGCGGCGATCTGGTCAATCGCCCAGCAAAAGCCCTGGTCGGTGCGTCAGCGCGGCCAGCGGTGCTGGTCAGCGATACCAGCGGCCTGGTGATCGCCGTTGACGCCGATCCGACCACCGTTGATACCAAGCGCATCCTCTGCACCTGGCCGGTCGACGGCAACCAGCCTAGCACTCCCACGGTCGACGGACGTAGCGCTTTCGTCAACGTCGCTGAGGGTCGACTGTACGCGCTCGACCTCGACCATCCCGGGCAGGTGCTGTGGAAATTTCCGCTGCAGGGCTCGTTTGGTCCGCAGCCCGGCGAGGCCGCCGTCGGCCGCAATGGGGTGTACGTGGTGAGTACCAACGGCGTACTCTTCTGCCTCGATCGGCTCTCCGGCAAAGAACGCTGGCGCTGCGATCTCGGGGCGCCGGCGGTCAGCGGGCTGGCCAGCGCTGGCGGCATGGTTTTTGTCGCCCTACGTAATGGCCAATTGTTGGGCTTTGATGAGGGTGAGGAGTAGTTGATCGAACTACGCCGTGCGAAGTTGGAAATCGTGAACTGATGCGCGACTCAGCCGCGTTGGACCTTGCACCGTCGGAGGAGTGAAGGCATCGTGCCTATCGATCGCCTGACCAGGGAGAAGCGACCATGGCCATTGTTCCCAAATCCAACCCCAAGAAGCCTGCCGCCAGTCGGGTGACCAGTACCGTGACCAGTACGGTGGCAAAAGCCGCGCCGAAGTCCGCCAGCCCAGAAGTGGCCAAGACTGCGGGTAAAAAACTGGTGAAAGCCAATAAAACCGTGGTCAAAACCACCCCGGCTCCGGTAGCGAAGAAAT